>NZ_JBKFGJ010000028.1:0-79864 GCF_051233465.1 Neobacillus solisequens
AGTCCGGCAATAATGGCGAGAAGGTCACACCCGTTCCCATACCGAACACGGAAGTTAAGCTTCTCAGCGCCGATGGTAGTTGGGGCCTTGCCCCTGTGAGAGTAGGACGTTGCCGGGCAAAAAAAGACAACCTGTTTAGGGTTGTCTTTTTTTTTGCCAAAATAGCCAATACTCTTATCCAGAAGGATATTCCTCTAGAAACAGTTCCTCCGCTTTATCCTCTTAAAAAAGACAAATTGTTTCAATTACATTAAATCAAACGTTTCATCCCTGCGAGATTTGGAGAAAATCATAAAGTAGTGAATCGTTGCATCTGTGAAAAAAATTGGGTATAATTTATGTCAAATATAGTCAAAGTCAGATGGTGAATGGGGGTGGGAAGATGAGGAACATCTCCGATATTATCGAAAGGTACTTAAAACAAGTATTGGAAATGAGTGAAAAGGAGCTCGTTGAAATTAAACGAAGCGAAATTGCAGATAAATTTCAATGTGTCCCTTCACAAATTAATTATGTGATTAATACCAGATTTACGATCGAACGCGGTTACCTAGTGGAAAGTAAACGAGGTGGTGGCGGGTATATTCGAATTATGAAGGTACAGTCTCATGATTCGGTAGATCTTATTGATCAATTGATTGTCTTAGTGGATGACAGAGTAAGCCAATCCAGCGCTGAAGATGTTATCATCAGACTTGTTCAGGAAGAGATTATCACCAATCGTGAAGCAAAGATCATGTTAAGTGTTATTGACCGTTCTGTTCTTTACATTGATCTTCCATACCGTGATGAATTGAGAGCAAGAATGTTAAAAGCAATGTTAACTTCTTTAAAATATAAATAGTATGATGCTGGAGGGGTGAGAGTATGATTTGTCAGGAATGTAATCAAAGGCCTGCAGCACTTCATTTTACAAAAATATTAAATGGTGAAAAGACCGAAGTGCATCTTTGTGAAAAATGTGCCCAAGAAAAGGGTGGTGAAACGTTTATATTTAATGGTGAACCAGGTTTTTCATTTAATAACTTATTAGCTGGTCTATTAAATATTGACTCGTCTATTCATAAGCCAAGCCAAAATCCGTTTCCTCAGGAGGAGTTGCTTCAGTGCAATCGTTGCTCCATGACTTTTCAGCAATTTTTAAAAGTTGGACGCTTTGGTTGTACCCATTGCTATGAAACGTTTCAAGAGCAGTTAAAACCTGTATTAAGAAGGCTTCATGGAGGAAACTGGTCACATAGTGGGAAAATCCCAAAACGAATTGGCGGTGGGCTCCATATTCGTAAACAAATTGAGGAATTAAAAATTCAATTAAGAGATGCAATTGCTCAAGAAGAATTTGAAAATGCAGCAAATATTCGTGATGAAATACGCAGTTTAGAGAAAAAAATCTCTGACAGCCACGGGGGAGGGGAATGATATGTCGCTCGAACGTTTTTTTAATCAAGCGGTGAGCTCTTGGATGAGCGAGGAGGGACCTGACTCTGATATCGTTCTTAGCTCACGCATTCGTTTGGCGCGAAACCTGGAGGAATTTAATTTTCCAACAATCTTTTCACATGAAGAAGCAAAACAGGTTATTCAAATATTGGAGGAGACTCTTAAGAAATCAAACCCGCCTGGATTTAATCACATGAATTTTTTAAAGATGAATGAAATCCAGCCTCTTCAGAAACGGGTTTTGGTGGAGAAACATTTAATAAGTCCCCATTTAGCTGAGGATGCATCTTACGGGGCTGTTTTATTATCCGAAAATGAAGAAGTTAGTATAATGATTAATGAAGAGGATCATATACGGATTCAATGTTTATTTCCAGGCCTGCAATTGACAGAAGCATTGAAGGCAGCGAATGAAATAGATGATTGGCTTGAAAATAATCTTCAATTTGCCTTTGATGAAAAATACGGCTACTTGACTAGCTGCCCTACCAATGTAGGGACTGGTCTTCGGGCATCACTGATGATGCATTTGCCTGGGGTGGTGTTAACACAGCAAATTAACCGAATTATTCCTGCTATTAATCAATTAGGCTTTGTTGTTAGAGGAATATACGGGGAAGGAAGTGAAGCCCTGGGGAATATTTTTCAAATTTCCAATCAAATTACACTTGGGAAATCTGAAGAGGATATCTGTTTGGATTTGATGGGGGTTGCAAGCCAGCTAATCTCCCAGGAAAAGTCAGCACGAGAAGCATTACAAAAGACTTCAAACATACAATTAGAAGATAGAGTGTTTCGATCTTTAGGTATCTTAACAAACAGTAGAATTATTGAATCAAAAGAAGCTGCAAAATGCTTATCGGATGTTCGCCTTGGAATTGATTTAGGGTATATAACCCATTTATCAAAGAACATCCTAAATGAATTAATGATTTTAACCCAACCGGGTTTTCTTCAGCAATATGCTGGTGGTCCATTACGACCGTTTGAAAGGGATATACGACGTGCAGCATTGATTCGCGAAAGATTTAAGATGGAAACTGAAAAATAGGTGAGGAGTGAGAGGTATGATGTTCGGCCGTTTTACTGAAAGAGCGCAAAAGGTTCTAGCATTAGCACAGGAGGAAGCGATTCGTCTTGGGCACAATAATATTGGAACAGAGCATATTTTATTAGGATTAGTTCGCGAAGGTGAAGGAATTGCTGCAAAGGCACTTTACGGACTTGGATTAGGCTCAGATAAAATTCAAAAAGAAGTAGAGAATTTAATAGGCAAAGGACAAGAATCTTCTCAGATCATTCACTATACACCTAGAGCTAAAAAAGTTATTGAACTATCAATGGATGAAGCACGTAAATTAGGACATTCTTATGTCGGAACAGAGCACATTCTTCTTGGGTTAATCCGTGAGGGAGAAGGTGTTGCAGCAAGGGTATTAAATAACTTAGGAGTCAGTTTAAATAAAGCCCGCCAGCAAGTACTTCAATTATTGGGCAGTAATGAATCAGGTGGACATCAGGGAGGCAATTCAGCAAGTGCTAATACGCCAACACTCGATAGTCTTGCCAGAGATTTAACCGCCATTGCTCGTGAAGGCAGCTTGGACCCGGTCATTGGACGCAGTAAAGAAATTCAGCGTGTAATCGAAGTTTTGAGCCGAAGGACTAAAAATAATCCGGTATTAATTGGCGAGCCTGGTGTTGGTAAAACTGCCATTGCCGAGGGTCTTGCACAACAAATTGTTAATAATGAGGTTCCGGAGATTCTCCGAGATAAGAGGGTAATGACACTGGATATGGGTACGGTTGTTGCTGGTACCAAATACCGTGGTGAATTTGAAGATCGTTTAAAGAAGGTTATGGATGAAATTCGCCAAGCTGGCAACATCATACTATTTATTGATGAGCTTCATACATTAATTGGTGCAGGTGGTGCGGAAGGTGCCATTGACGCTTCCAACATTTTAAAACCTTCACTTGCTCGCGGAGAACTTCAATGTATCGGGGCCACAACCCTAGATGAATATCGTAAATATATAGAAAAAGATGCAGCATTAGAACGACGTTTTCAACCAATTCGTGTTGATGAGCCAACGCTTGATGAATCGATTCAAATTTTAGAAGGCTTACGAGATCGTTATGAGGCGCATCATCGCGTTTCAATTACTGATGAGGCCATTAAAGCAGCAGTAAAATTATCTGATCGATATATTTCAGACCGCTTCCTTCCTGATAAAGCTATCGATTTAATTGATGAGGCGGGTTCTAAGGTAAGACTGCGCTCTTATACAACGCCTCCAAATCTGAAAGAGTTGGAAGTGAAGCTTGAGGAAGTTCGCAAAGAAAAGGATGCATCTGTTCAAAGTCAAGAGTTTGAAAAGGCTGCATCACTAAGAGATTCTGAACAGCGTTTGCGCGAACAACTTGAGGAGACAAAGAAAAGCTGGAAGGAAAAGCAAGGGAAAGAAAACAACGAAGTGACCGTTGATGACATTGCTAGTGTCGTGTCCAGTTGGACTGGAATTCCTGTTTCTAAGCTAGCTGAAACTGAAACAGCCAGATTGCTTAATTTGGAAGAAATCCTTCATTCACGGGTTATTGGACAAGAGGAGGCTGTTAAGGCTGTGGCAAAAGCCGTTCGCCGTGCAAGAGCTGGCTTGAAAGATCCAAAGCGTCCTATCGGTTCTTTTGTCTTCTTAGGACCTACTGGTGTGGGGAAAACAGAATTAGCTCGTGCCCTGGCGGAAGCCATGTTTGGGGATGAGGATGCCATGATCCGCATCGATATGTCTGAATACATGGAGAAACATTCAACATCTCGTCTTGTTGGGTCACCTCCGGGATATGTAGGATATGAAGAAGGCGGACAGTTAACGGAAAAGGTTCGCAGAAAGCCTTATTCTGTTGTCTTACTCGATGAAATAGAGAAGGCCCATCCGGATGTATTTAATATTTTATTACAAGTTCTCGAGGATGGACGTCTAACAGACTCCAAGGGTAGAACAGTTGATTTCCGCAATACGGTGCTAATTATGACATCCAATGTCGGAGCTGAAGCATTAAAAAGAAATAAATATGTTGGCTTTAATATCCAGGATTCTACTCAAGATTATAAAGATATGAAGGGTAAAGTGATGGAAGAGCTGAAAAGGGCTTTCCGTCCTGAATTCCTGAACAGGATTGATGAAATCATTGTTTTCCATTCCCTAGAGAAGAAACATCTAGAAGAAATTGTCACCTTGTTGTCTGACCAGTTGATTAAACGTCTAAAAGAGCAGGATATCTCTATTGAATTAACACCGGCAGCGAAAGGGAAAATTTCCGAAGAGGGCTATGATCCTGAGTACGGGGCAAGACCGCTTCGCCGTGCCATTCAAAAACATATTGAAGACAGATTATCTGAAGAATTGTTAAAAGGAACTTTATTAACAGGACACCATGCTATTATTGATGTAGATAATGGAGAATTTGTTGTAAAAGCCGCAGAGCAAACAGGTGTAGCCCAATAATACCTGTCCCATTATCAATAAATACTCCAAACGAAGGAGTAACGGAGGTACACGTGAATAAATTAAAACCGTGTACCTCTTTTTTTACGATTTTAAGATTATCTAGAGTCGTAGCCAAGTAGCTATTGATGAGTTTCCATTATGAAAATTTGTCTTCATGTAAAGAAGGGGAAAGAACCTTATGGTTAAACGTAAAACTAAATTTATCTGTCAGGAATGCGGGTATGAATCGCCTAAATGGATGGGTAAATGCCCGGGTTGTGGGACATGGAATAAAATGGTGGAGGAAGTGGAAGTAACCGGTGGGAATCGCAGAGGTGCATTTGCCCATTCACAGGGAGGAGTGACACTATCAAAACCTACGCCCATCACTTCAATTGAAA
This sequence comes from Neobacillus solisequens, assembly GCF_051233465.1. Taxonomy (NCBI): domain Bacteria; kingdom Bacillati; phylum Bacillota; class Bacilli; order Caryophanales; family Bacillaceae; genus Neobacillus; species Neobacillus solisequens. The sequence goes on from NZ_JBKFGJ010000028.1 coordinate 5,333, forward strand.
CCCAAAGTGAACCACGAATTCTAACAGATTTAAATGAACTTAATAGGGTACTCGGCGGCGGTGTGGTAAAGGGCTCATTAGTTTTAATTGGAGGAGATCCTGGCATTGGAAAGTCCACACTTCTGTTACAAGTATCGTCTCAGCTTGCCCAAAAGGGGAGTCAGGTTCTATATATTTCTGGAGAAGAATCACTACGTCAAACGAAGTTGAGAGCAGAACGATTGGGGATTTCCTCTGAAAATCTACTTGTCTATGCTGAAACAAATTTGGAGGAGATCAATCGTACGATAGAAGGGACAAATCCGAGTTTTGTCATTATCGATTCGATACAAACGGTCTTTCATCCAGAGGTTACATCCGCTCCCGGAAGTGTTTCACAGGTTCGTGAATGTACCGCGGAACTAATGAGAATTGGAAAAACGAAAGGGATTGCGATCTTTATTGTCGGGCATGTAACCAAGGAAGGTTCGATTGCCGGACCAAGGTTATTGGAGCATATGGTGGATACCGTGCTTTATTTTGAAGGAGAACGCCATCATACGTATCGAATTTTAAGAGCGGTAAAAAATCGCTTTGGCTCAACAAATGAAATGGGTATTTTTGAAATGAAGGAATTTGGTTTAGAGGAAGTTGAAAATCCTTCAGAAATTTTCCTCGAAGAACGATCACAGGGTGCGGCTGGATCGACTGTCGTTGCCTCTATGGAGGGGACTCGCCCTGTATTAGTTGAAATACAAGCTTTAATTTCGCCAACTAGTTTTGGAAATCCAAGAAGAATGGCGACCGGAATCGATCAGAATCGAGTGCCACTGCTAATGGCCGTTTTGGAGAAACGGGTAGGAATGTTATTGGCCAACCAAGATGCCTACTTAAAGGTGGCCGGAGGAGTGAAACTCGATGAACCGGCGATCGATTTGGCAGTTGCTGTCAGTATCGCGTCCAGCTTCAGGGACCAGCCGACAAGGCCAACGGATTGTATTATTGGCGAAGTGGGTCTGACAGGTGAAGTTAGACGGGTATCCAGAATTGAACAACGGGTACAGGAAGCAGCGAAATTGGGCTTTGAACGTGTTATCCTTCCTGCCAATAATTTAGGAGGCTGGAGCGGACCTAAAGGAATTGAGTTGATTGGAGTTTCTTCCGTGAGTGAAGCATTACAAGCCGCTTTAGGGAGGTAGAGAATGGAGCAAAAAAGGCCGGTAGAGCTATCAGTAAGTGATGTATTGCAATTTATTGCCCCGGGCACACCCATTCGTGAAGGAATAGATAATGTCTTGCGGGCCAATACGGGTGGCCTAATAGTCATTGGCTATAACGATAAGGTTAAAAGTATTGTGGATGGTGGTTTTGAAATCAACTGCACATTTACTCCGAGCAATTTATATGAACTTGCTAAGATGGATGGAGCGATTATTCTCAATGAAACAGGGAATAAAATTCTTTATGCCAATGCCCAGCTAGCTCCTGATGCTGATATTCCATCGTCAGAAACAGGAATGAGACACCGCACTGCAGAAAGAGTAGCGAAGCAAACGAAAGCCTTAGTGATTGCAATTTCGCAACGAAGGAATGTGATTACGCTATACCAAGGTAATTTTCGCTATGCCCTAAAGGATATTTCGGTCAATTTGACCAAAGCCAATCAAGCCATCCAAACTCTCGAAAAATATAAGACAGTATTAAAGACCAGTTTTGCCAACTTGAGTATCCTTGAGTTTGAGGATTCTGTTACATATACTGATTTTCTACTTGTCCTCCATCGTTTTGAAATGGTTCTAAAAATTAAAAATGAACTTCTTACCTTTTTATATGAACTGGGAACAGAAGGGCGTCTTATTCGTTTGCAAATGACAGAAATTTTAACAGAACTTGAAGAAGAAATCATGCTGATAATTAAGGATTATGCATTTGACAGGGAAATTAAACCAGCAGAAGTTTTAAAACGAATGCAGTCGCTAACGAATACTGGTATAATCGAGGATACCGTTTTATTAAAAATGATGGGCTACATGGGTTATGTCCATCTTGATGAAAATAAAAGTGCGCGTGGCTATAGAATGTTAAATAAAATACCAAGACTTCCGGGCATTATCATGGAAAATCTTATTAATCGTTTTGGGCATCTATCTAAAATTTTCTATGCCACGGTGGAAGAACTTGATGAGGTAGACGGGATTGGAGAAGTAAGGGCAAAAAAAATCAAAGAAGGATTTAAGTTAATTAAGGACAGATTATACACAGACCGGCATTTATAAAATATTTCAGTATAATAATCACTCTTGATAAAATTATGTATTTTCAAAAATTTGACAGTCTATTTTATCGGTGCTACCCTATTGGAGATAAAGATAAGAATTTATCTTAACAAAATTATTTCAAGATGATTACATTTTGGAAAAATAATCAGCAATTCAAGGTTTCAATTTCATGAATATGTTTATAATGAGTAGAGGAGGTGAAGGAATGTTAAAACGAATTGTGCAGGCATGCTTCCTCATTATAGGCGGTACGCTCGGAATTTTGCTGTTACCCGGATTATTTCGGATCGTTCATATAAATGACATTCCATTAATCAATAATTCTTATGTCACTGCTATTATAGGTGCTATTATCTTTTATCTTATTACCTTTTGGGCAGTAGATTATGTGATTAATTTCATTAAATGGGCTGAAGACTCATTAGTGAAGATTCCCGTAACCGATGTACTATTTGGAAGTGTTGGTCTTATTTTTGGATTATTGGTCGCTTTTCTAATCGGTTTTGCACTTAATGCTGTTCAAGTACCGATTCTAAATGAAGTGGCTCCTATATTACTAACGCTCCTATTTGGTTATCTCGGTTTCCAAGTGGGCTTCAAGAAACGTGATGAATTACTGGGTTTATTTAGCAGGGGTAGCAATAAAAAGAAACAGACTGAGGATGAATCTGAAAAGGATAGTAAAAAGGCATTAAAAATCCTCGATACCAGCGTGATTATTGATGGACGTGTGGCGGATATTTGCCAAACAGGCTTTTTAGAAGGGACCATTGTTATTCCGCGATTTGTCCTTGAAGAATTGCAGCATATTGCAGACTCCTCCGATGTTTTAAAGCGTAATCGCGGCCGCAGAGGCTTGGATATCCTAAATCGGATTCAAAAAGAGCTCTCAATTAAGGTAGAAATTTACGAGGGTGACTTTGAAGAAATCCAGGAAGTGGATTCTAAACTAGTGAAACTGGCGAAAATCACAAATGGGATGCTGGTAACAAATGATTTTAATTTGAATAAGGTTTGTGAATTACAGAATGTTTCTGTCCTGAATATTAATGATTTAGCCAATGCTGTTAAACCAGTGGTGTTGCCGGGTGAAGAGTTAACGGTTCAAGTGATTAAGGACGGAAAAGAATATCACCAGGGCGTTGCCTATTTAGACGATGGTACGATGATTGTGGTAGAAGAAGGCAGGGAGTTTATCGGAAAAAGAATTGAGGTATTGGTTACAAGTGTCCTTCAGACTTCTGCGGGAAGAATGATTTTTGCCAAACCCAAGTTATTAGAAAAAGCTTTATAGAGAGATCACGCTAGAGTGGGGTAATCATATGACTTATCAAGTCATTCTCCCAGCTGCCGGACAAGGGAAACGAATGGGAGCCGGGAAAAATAAACTATTGTTAGAGCTTAATGGAATTCCAGTACTGATTCATACGTTAAAGGTATTTGAAGAGGATGAACAGTGCAGCGGGGTTATTTTAGCCATACACCCGCAAGATGAAGAAGCATTTAAACAATTACTTTATCGATACAGCATTCAAAAAGTTGTTGGATTAGTGCCGGGTGGAAAAGAGCGGCAGCACAGCATTTTTAACGCATTAAAAACGGTAAAAGATGCCGAGTTGATCCTTGTTCATGACGCGGCGAGGCCATTTATCAAAAAGGAAATCATTCACCTTTTAGCAGAAAAGGCTATGGAAACAGGAGCGGCCATCATTGGAGTACCAGCAAAGGATACCATGAAGAAGGTATGGGATGGTACTGTTGTCGAAACGGTGGAGCGATCAAGCTTGTGGGCAGTTCAAACCCCGCAAGCTTTTCGTGTTTCCTTGCTAATGGAGGCTTATGAAAAAGCGGAACAGGAACAGTTTGTTGGAACAGATGACGCGAGTTTAGTCGAGAGGTTGAATCATACTGTTTCGATTGTGGAAGGCGATTACGATAATATTAAACTGACAACACCGGAAGATTTATATTTTGCCGAAGCCATTTTAAAAAAGAGAAAAAAGGAGTCTAAATAATGTTTCGAATTGGTCAAGGTTTTGATGTTCATCAATTAACAGAGGGACGGCCATTAATCATTGGCGGCATAAGTATACCTTATGAAAAAGGGTTACTTGGACATTCTGATGCGGACGTTCTTTTACACACCATTTCAGATGCTTGTTTAGGTGCAATCGGTGAAGGCGATATTGGAAAGCACTTCCCTGATACAGACCCTAATTTTAAAGGTGCCGATTCTGCAAAACTGCAGGCTCATGTATGGAAACTTGTGAAAGCAAAGGGCTATGAATTAGTGAATGCCGATTGTACGATTATTGCTCAAAGGCCAAAAATGGCTCCCTATATTGAACAAATGAGAACAAGGATTGCCGAGCTGCTCGAAGCCGATCCGGAACAAATCAATGTCAAAGCTACCACAACGGAAAAGTTGGGTTTTACCGGCAGAGGAGAAGGGATTGCTGCTCAAGCGGTAGTTTTATTAAAAAAGGTCAATGGGATCTCTTTATAAGTCATACTTCTAGTGGTAGAATATAAAGAATGAATTCAATTTTGGAGGCTTTATGGTTATGGGAAACGAAGTTCGTGTAAGGTATGCCCCGAGTCCAACAGGTCATTTACATATCGGGAATGCACGTACCGCATTATTTAATTATTTATTTGCGCGGAATCAAAATGGTAAGTTTATCATTCGAATTGAAGATACCGATCAAAAGCGGAATATTGAGGGCGGAGAAGAAAGTCAATTAAAATATCTCAAATGGCTTGGCATGGATTGGGATGAGGGTGTCGATGTCGGCGGAGAATACGGTCCGTACCGTCAATCTGAGAGAAACCACATCTATGAGACCTATTACAATCAAATGCTGGAAACTGGACGTGCTTATAAATGCTACTGTACGGAAGAGGAGCTTGAGGCTGAACGGGAGGCACAAATCGAAAGAGGAGAAACTGCCCGTTATTCTGGAAAGTGCCGCCACTTGACTGCGGAGGACCGTGATCGTTTGGAGAAAGAAGGACGCCAGCCAAGCATTCGGATTGCTATTCCCCAAGGAAAAATCTATGCTTTTAATGATATGGTAAAAGGGGAAGTATCCTTCGAATCTGATGGATTCGGTGACTGGGTTATGGTGAAAAAAGATGGAACACCGACCTATAATTTTGCAGTAGCTATCGATGATCATCTAATGGAAATTTCTCATGTTCTGCGTGGGGATGACCACATTTCTAATACACCCAAGCAGTTAATGGTATATGATGCGTTAGGTTGGGAAGCACCAATTTTTGGACATATGACCTTAATCGTCAATGAAAGCCGCAGAAAGTTGAGCAAGCGGGATGAAACGATTATTCAGTTCATTGAACAATACGAGGAATTAGGGTACCTTCCAGAGGCATTATTTAATTTTATCACCTTACTAGGCTGGTCACCTTCAGGGGAAGAGGAGCTATACTCAAAAGAGGAGTTTATCAAGTTATTTGACTCAAGCCGTCTGTCAAAATCTCCGGCATTATTTGATAAACAAAAGCTTGCCTGGATGAACAACCAGTATATGAAAAAAGTTGAACTTGATCGGGTTGTAGAGCTTGCTTTACCACATCTGATCAAAGCAGGGCACATTGATAAAAACCTATCTGAAGAAGATCAACAATGGGTGCGCAGCTTGGTTGCGCTTCTGCAGGAAAAAATGAGCTTTGGTGCAGAGATTGTTGAACTTTCCGAGTTATTCTTTAAAGATGAAGTTGCTTATGAGGAAGAAGCAAAGGAAGTGTTAGCGGGAGAGCAGGTTCCAGAGGTTTTAAAGGCTTTCTCATTAGAGCTTGATCAACTGGAAACTTTCCAAGCTGAAGGAATCAAAGCGGCTATGAAGGCAGTGCAAAAATCAACAGGCCAAAAAGGTAAAAACCTATTCATGCCGATTCGTGCCGCTGTAACAGGTCAAACACATGGACCGGATCTTCCACAAAGTATTGAACTATTAGGAAGAACCAAGGTTCAACAAAGAATTCAGCAAATTATTAGTTAACATTAGAGCAAAAATGTAATATAGTAATAAGAAAGATTATATACGAGCTAAAGCGTGGAAGAGGAAAAGTAGAAAAATGATGCTTTTTAGAGAGAACCATCACCGGCTGAAAGTGGTTTAAGCCGCTCATTTTTTGAAATGCACCTCTGAGCCTCATTTCGAAAGGTACCTAAACCCGACTAGATTTGAGCGGAACTTTCCGTTAACAAGTGAGAGTGGGATGGGAATCATGCACGATGCATGTGATCTCGTCTAATCAGAGTGGAACCACGCCAAAAGCGTCTCTGTCAATATGACAGGGGCGCTTTTTTTTTTAGGGGAGCAAACGGAGGGAGGAATTTACGATGTTTAAAAGGTTAAAAGAAGATGTAGAAGTAGTGTTTGAGCAAGACCCTGCTGCCAGAACGTATCTTGAGGTCATTTTAACGTATTCAGGTTTACATGCCATTTGGGCACATCGATTTGCCCATGCCTTGTATAAACGTAAATTCTTTTTCCTGGCAAGGGTCATTTCACAGGCAAGTCGCTTTTTTACCGGAATTGAAATCCATCCCGGAGCAAAAATCGGCAGGAGATTTTTTATCGACCATGGCATGGGTATTGTTATAGGGGAAACATGCGAAATAGGTGATAATGTTACTGTGTTTCAGGGGGTAACCTTAGGTGGAACGGGTAAAGAAAAAGGAAAGAGGCATCCTACGATTAAGGATAATGTTCTGATCTCCACCGGTGCAAAAGTGCTTGGATCGATTACGATTGGGGAAAATTCTAAGATTGGCGGAGGATCAGTCGTGTTAAAAGAGGTTCCGCCAAACTCGACGGTCGTAGGGATTCCAGGTAGAGTCGTCATTCAGGATGGTAAACGGGTGAAAGATTTAAATCACTGTGATTTGCCCGATCCGGTTGCTGATCGTTTCAAAGAACTGCAAACTGAACTTGACCGCTTAAAACGAGAACTGACAGAAATAAAAGATGAAAGGATAAAAGTCAATGACCATAAAGCTATATAATACACTAACCCGCAAAAAAGAAACCTTTATTCCTCTGGAAGAAGGGAAAGTAAAAATGTATGTTTGCGGTCCGACAGTCTATAATTATATTCACATTGGGAATGCTCGACCTGCCATTGTTTTTGATACCGTCCGCCGCTATTTTGAATACCGCGGGTATGATGTTAAATATGTTTCTAATTTCACAGACGTGGATGACAAATTAATTCGGGCTTCCATTCAACTGGGTGAGGATGTTCCAACTCTTGCGGATCGCTTTATTCACGCGTATTTTGAAGACGTAACCGCGTTAGGGTGCAAAAAAGCAGATATGCATCCTCGTGTTATGGAAAATATGGATATTATTATTGATTTTATTGCTAAACTGATTGAAAAGGGTTATGCCTATGAATCAGAGGGCGATGTTTATTTCCGCACACGCTCCTTTGATGAATATGGCAAGCTGTCACACCAATCTATTGACGAATTGCGGGTTGGAGCACGGATTGAAGTAGGCGTCAAAAAACAGGATGACTTGGATTTTGCCTTATGGAAAGCAGCCAAGGAAGGTGAGATCTATTGGGAAAGTCCTTGGGGTTTGGGAAGACCGGGCTGGCATATCGAATGCTCAGCTATGGCGAAAAAATATCTTGGTGATACGATTGATATCCATGCCGGGGGTCAGGACTTAACCTTCCCACATCATGAAAATGAAATTGCCCAATCAGAAGCATTGAACGGTAAAACGTTCGCCAACTATTGGATGCATAATGGATATATCAATATTGATAATGAAAAAATGTCTAAATCGTTGGGGAATTTTGTGTTAGTACATGACATTATTAAACAGCACAATCCCCAAGTATTGAGGTTCTTTATGCTTTCCGTTCATTACCGGAATCCAATCAATTACAGTGAGGAATTATTAGAAAGCACTAAAGCTGCTTTTGAAAGAATCACTACTGCCTATCAAAACTTGAAACATCGTCGGGAAGCAAGTGCAAATTTAACTCATGATAATGAAGAGTGGACGGGGAAAATTGTCAATCAAAGAGAGCTATTTATTGAAGCAATGGACGATGATTTTAATACAGCTAAAGCTATTTCCGTATTATTTGATCTGGCCAAATTGGCAAATTACTATTTATTAGAGAATAATACAGCAGTGGAAGTCATTGATGCTTTTATGAAGGAATTTGAGGAATTGTTCCATGTATTAGGTTTGACAATTGACCAAGAAGAAATGCTCGATGCTGAAATCGATGCCTTGATTGAAAAAAGAATTCAAGCCCGCAAGGATCGTAACTTCCAGTTATCTGACCAAATTCGGGATCAGCTGAAAGCAATGAACATTATTCTAGAGGATACTCCGCAAGGCACCCGATGGAAAAGAGGCTAATGCATGCTAGATTATGAAAATAATGTCGATGCCACCCAATTAAATAGTCTTGCGCTTGCCTATATGGGAGATGCTGTCTTTGAAGCCTATGTAAGGCGACATCTCCTATACAGCGGGCAGGTTAGGCCGAATCAGCTTCATCGGGCAGGAACTAGATACGTTTCAGCAAAAGCACAATGTCAAATTCTTTTTCAACTGATGGATGAGGGAATCTTGAGTCAAGACGAAATGGCCGTGGTCATGCGCGGAAGAAATGCCAAGTCAGGAACAGTGCCGAAGAATACTGACGTCCAAACTTATCGATATAGCACTGCGTTTGAAGCATTGATGGGGTATTTATTCTTAACTGGTAAAAAAAGTCGATTGGAAGAGCTTGTCAGCAAGTCGTTTAGTTATGTAGATGAAAGGAAGGGAGGATCAGTATGAGTCAGGAATATATAATCGGAAAGAATCCCGTTATGGAAGCAATCAAATCGGAACGGGACATTAATAAAATTTTGATTGCGGAAGGTTCACAGCGTGGGCAAATGCAGCAGCTGATTCATCTAGCAAAAGAGGCAAATGTATTGGTACAATTTGTGCCTAAGAAAAAACTTGACCAAATTACCGACCAAAATCATCAAGGAGTATTAGCATACATAGCCGCTTACCAATATGCGGAACTTGATGATTTATTTAAAGCGGCTGAACAGAAGAATGAACCCCCATTCTTTCTAATCTTGGATGAAATCGAGGATCCGCATAATTTGGGATCCATTATGAGAACAGCGGATTCTGTTGGGGCTCATGGAATTATAATTCCAAAACGCCGAGCCGTTGGATTAACGGCTACGGTGGCGAAGGCTTCAACAGGTGCCATTGAGTATATACCGGTGGTACGGGTTACCAACCTTGCACAGACGATTGATGAATTAAAAGACCGTGGTGTTTGGATTGCCGGGACAGATGCATCGGGAAAAGACGATTATCGCAGATTGGATGGAACGATTCCTTTGGGTCTAGTAATTGGCAGTGAAGGAAAAGGTATGGGTCGGTTAATTAGGGATAAATGTGATTTCCTTATTCATATACCAATGGCAGGAAAAGTTACTTCCCTAAATGCCTCGGTTGCAGCAGCATTGTTAATGTATGAGGTTTATCGGAAGCGTAATCCTTTAGAGGGATAGTTATGGATATACTGCTGGTAGATGGCTATAACATTATCGGTGCATGGCCCGAGTTAAGGGTCTTAAAGGATAAGGATTTACCTGCAGCCCGGGATCGCTTAATAGAAAAAATGGCTGAGTATCAAGCTTATTCCGGGTTCCGAGTGATTATTGTGTTTGACGCACACTACGTTAAAGGTACGGAAAAAAAATATCAAAATCATAAGGTTGAGGTCATTTTTACAAAAGAAAATGAGACGGCTGATGAGCGGATTGAAAAAATGGCTATCAGTCTTAATAATCGTATGACGCAAATTCACGTTGCCACATCTGATTTTACCGAGCAATGGACGATTTTTGGACAGGGAGCTTTAAGAATGTCTGCCCGGGAACTTTTAGTTGAAATGAACTCGATTGAAAAAGGTATTGAAAAAAAGGTAAAGAAAATTCAAGGGAAAAAACCCGCTACAAAAATTCCAATTAGCGACGAAATGGCAGAAATTTTTGAAAAATGGCGTCGTGGAGAGAAGTGAGTCCTCGACTTCAAAATATTTCTAATGTATAATATTAGTATCTATGCTTGTTCGGTGGAGGGGATCTATGTTGAGTGCGGACTTTGGCTCGGAGAGTAACGAGCATTTTTTCGTAATGGAAGACGAAGAAATAATCGATTTGGTACACCAGGGTGATAGTGAAGCATTGGATTACTTGATACACAAATATCGGAATTTTGTACGTGCTAAAGCAAGATCCTATTTTTTAATCGGAGCAGATAAAGAGGATATCGTCCAAGAAGGGATGATTGGCTTATACAAGGCCATTCGTGACTTCCGTGAGGACAAGCTTACTTCTTTTAAAGCATTTGCCGAACTTTGCATTACAAGACAAATTATCACAGCCATCAAAACGGCGACAAGACAAAAGCATATCCCGCTTAATTCTTATGTATCATTGGACAAGCCTATATACGATGAAGAGTCTGACCGGACCTTGATGGATGTCCTATCGGGCGCAAAGGTACTTGATCCTGAAGAATTAATTATTAGCCAAGAAGAATTTGACCATATTGAAGATAAGATGTCCGAATTATTAAGTGATCTCGAAAGAAAAGTTTTAGCTTTATACTTAGACGGACAGTCATATCAAGAAATCTCCGAAGAACTCAATCGCCATGTCAAATCGATTGACAATGCCCTCCAGCGCGTAAAGCGAAAGCTGGAGCGGTATTTGGAGATTCGTGAATTTTCTATCTGATTTTGAATACGCTCCCAAAAATATGTCGTTTATATGAATCTATTTCTGATAATTATTGACAATAATATAGTGCCATGTTACATTTTTAGGGATATATTATAGTAGGTGTTAAAGTTGAGTAAAAAGGTTATTCTTTCTTGTGTACATTGCGGCTCGCGAAATTATACTACGGTGAGCAAGGAAACACAAACAGATAGGTTAGAATTAAAGAAATTCTGCAAGACATGCGGAGTTCATACAACCCATAAAGAGACGAAATAAGGGATACAATTCTAGCAGTGCTATTTATGATAGTTGGGGGTTAAAGTAAATGCAACGCATAATGAAATTCTTCAGTGATATTGCCCGTGAGATGAGAAAGGTCAGTTGGCCAAAACGCAGTGAACTTACCCGTTCAACCATTACAGTAATATCCACCGTTGCTTTTTTTGCCATATTCTTTGCGGTTTTAGATTTAGGAATTTCAAAATTGATCCGTTTAATTCTTGAATAATTACTAATAGTTCATGGTATAATGGTGATGAATAGAGGAAATTTTAGCTAAAAGCCCGTGTCAACGGGTTTTTTAATTTGGCTCCAAAAGTGTATAACGCTTTAAAGGCTTAAACAAATGGACTCAGTCAGCATAAAGGTAGACAACCTATAAAAATACAGGGAGGGACGGACGATCTAGTCCTCTGAAATGGAAAAGAACTGGTACGTTGTTCATACCTATTCCGGGTATGAAAATAAAGTAAAGGCAAACTTGGAAAAACGTGTAGAATCGATGGGCATGTCCGATAAAATTTTTCGCGTTGTAGTTCCTGAAGAAGAAGAAACAGATATTAAAAACGGCAAGAAAAAAGTAGTTAAACGAAAAGTATTTCCTGGTTATGTACTAGTAGAAATCATCATGACAGATGATTCTTGGTATGTAGTGCGAAATACACCTGGAGTAACAGGATTTGTTGGCTCAGCAGGTTCAGGTTCTAAACCAACACCATTGCTTCCAGAAGAAGTAGCTGTCATTCTAAAACGCATGGGCGTTGAAGAAAGACGCATGGAAATCAACTATGAAATTGGCGAAACCGTCCGCGTAAAAGAAGGCCCATTTGCTAATTTTACCGGTTCCGTAGAAGAATTGGACAAAGACAAAGCCAAACTCAAAGTATTAGTAAACATGTTTGGCCGCGATACCCCGGTAGAACTCGATTACACACAGATTGAAAAATTATAAAGATATATCCAGCTGTTGAAGTGGATATGCCTGCGGCGAAGTTTTTGGAGCAGGAATCAGCTGAATATTTCAAAGAACAAAAAGAAAAATCATCATGTTTTGTAAAAAAACTTGAAATCAATGATAAAAAGTGTTAATATTTCATAGGTCAGTATGTCTCAAAAATTGAGACTAGACTTTGTCAAGTTCTTTGTACTTATATAAAGACTTCAGATGATGAGTGGGAGGGTAAAAACAAAAACCCTATTAACCACATCACGGACTTTAAGGAGGTGTGTCTCGTGGCTAAAAAAGTAATTAAAGTTGTTAAATTACAAATTCCTGCTGGTAAAGCTAACCCAGCGCCACCGGTTGGTCCTGCACTAGGTCAAGCGGGTGTTAATATCATGGGATTCTGTAAGGAGTTTAACGCACGTACAGCAGATCAAGCTGGATTAATTATTCCTGTTGAAATCACGGTTTTTGAAGACCGTTCATTTACATTTATTACGAAAACTCCTCCTGCTGCCGTTCTTTTAAAAGTAGCAGCTGGAATTCAGTCTGGTTCAGGCCAGCCTAACCGTAATAAAGTAGCAACAGTAAAGCGTGATAAAGTACGCGAGATTGCGGAACAAAAAATGCCTGACCTAAACGCAGCTAGTGTTGAAGCAGCAATGCGTATGGTTGAAGGTACTGCACGCAGCATGGGCATCGTTATCGAAGATTAATCCATGTGAAAAACTGGTGAAATGAGGGGTTGCGTAGTTGATTGTTCACTCGCAACCTTTTTCGTGGGAGTTGTCCAACGTTAAAACCACAATCTAGGAGGAAAAAACAATGGCTAAAAAAGGTAAAAAGTATGTAGAAGCGGCTAAGCTTGTAGACCGCACAAAAGCATACCCAATTGCAGAAGCAATTGAACTTGCAAAGAAAACAAACTATGCAAAATTTGATGCAACTCTTGAAGTTGCTTTCCGCTTAGGCGTTGACCCTAAGAAAGCTGACCAACAAATCCGTGGTGCAGTTGTACTTCCAAACGGAACTGGTAAAACTCAACGCGTATTAGTATTCGCGAAGGGTGAAAAAGTGAAGGAAGCAGAAGCAGCTGGAGCAGATTATGTAGGAGATTCTGAATACATCAACAAAATCCAACAAGGTTGGTTTGAATTTGATGTAATCGTAGCAACTCCTGATATGATGGGTGAGGTTGGTAAACTAGGTCGTGTATTAGGACCTAAAGGCCTAATGCCAAACCCTAAAACTGGTACTGTTACATTTGATGTAACTCGTGCAATCAACGAAATCAAAGCTGGTAAAGTTGAATACCGTGTAGATAAAGCTGGTAATATCCACGTTCCTATCGGTAAATCTTCTTTCGATAGCGAAAAGCTTGTTGAGAACTTTACAACTGTGTTCGATACAATGTTAAAAGTTAAACCATCTGCTGCAAAAGGTACTTACATGAAGAACGTAACTGTCACTTCAACAATGGGACCTGGAATCAAAGTAGATCCATCAACTGTTGCAGCTAAATAATACCAATTGACAACCTTTAATACATCTTATATAATGTATTTTGTTGTTTAATAATATAAACATTTGTACTGTAGACAGCAGGTGCCAATTGGCTTAATTCCCTGCCGAGGTAATGCGATAAACTAGGCTGTATGATCAGCTTAATTATTCTGCCTCCATGTCTGGTATGATATGGGGGCGTTTATTTGCCTGGTATAAATGTAGATAATCTACAGGAGGTGTAAAGATGAGCAGTGCAATCGAAGCAAAAAAACAGATCGTTGATGAAATCGCTGATAAATTAAAAGCTAGTGTATCAACTGTCGTTGTTGACTACCGTGGTCTTACAGTTGCTCAAGTAACTGAACTTCGTAAACAGCTTCGCGAAGCAGGCATTGAATTCAAGGTGTATAAAAACTCCATGGTTCGCCGTGCTGCAGAAGCCGCTGGTTTATCTGGTTTAAATGAAGCATTAACAGGTCCTAATGCGATCGCATTCAGTACTGAAGATGTAGTAGCACCAGCAAAAATCTTAAATGATTTCGCTAAAAAGAATGAGGCACTTGAACTTAAAGCAGGTGTAATCGAAGGTAATGTTGCAACAGTTGAAGAAGTGAAAGCTCTTGCTGAACTTCCATCACGCGAAGGTTTACTTTCTATGTTACTCAGCGTACTTCAAGCACCAATTCGCAATCTTGCTCTTGCAACAAAAGCTGTTGCAGATCAAAAAGAAGAACAAGGCGCGTAAGCTGATTTTGAACGTAATCTAATAAATTTAACCGAAAATTAAGGAGGAAACAAATCATGACTAAAGAACAAATCATTGAAGCAGTTAAAAATATGACTGTTTTAGAACTTAACGATCTAGTAAAAGCAATCGAAGAAGAATTCGGCGTAACTGCAGCTGCACCTGTAGCTGTTGTTGGTGGCGCAGGCGCTGCTGCTGCTGAAGAAAAAACAGAATTCGATGTAATCCTAGCTGGCGCTGGCGACCAAAAAATCAAGGTTATCAAAGTTGTTCGTGAAATCACTGGTCTTGGACTTAAAGAAGCAAAAGATCTTGTTGACAACACTCCAAAGCCTCTTAAAGAAGGCGTTTCTAAAGAAGAAGCTGAAGAAATCAAAGGTAAACTTGAAGAAGTTGGAGCTAACGTCGAAGTTAAGTAATTTTATGAATGAAAAGCTCGCTGCATAGCGGGCTTTTTTTCGCTTATCCTAACTAATAATAGGATCCCTCTAAAGAGTCTTCAATACAAGTTCCTCGGGAGGTAAGACTAATGTCCGAACACTACTATTCTCGTACCCAAAAGGTTGAAAGTGATCCAAAATATTGGGATTTCCAATTAAGGAACAGGCAATTCCGGTTTAAAACGGATAATGGGGTCTTTTCTAAAAGAGAGGTAGACTTTGGCTCACGTCTGCTAGTTGAATCCTTTATCCTACCAGAGGTTGATGGTCCAGTGCTTGATGTTGGTTGTGGCTATGGCCCGATTGGCTTATCGATTGCAAAAGAACATCCGCATAAGTTTGTACATATGATTGATGTGAATGAACGAGCGATTCAACTTTCAAAAGAAAATGCTGCCTTAAATGGAATTGATAATGTTCAAATATATGAAAGTGACCGTTTGAATAGAGTTACTGAGTTGAACTTTGCAGCTATTCTCACTAATCCACCGATTCGTGCCGGTAAGAAAATAGTCCATGATATATTTGTTCAAAGTCATGAGCATCTTGCGGAGAAAGGCGAGATCTGGGTTGTGATTCAAAAAAAGCAAGGTGCACCGTCTGCGTTGGAGAAATTAAATGAACTATTTTCTCAAGTAGAAACAGTCGAGAAGTCAAAGGGATATTTTATTTTTAGAGGAATAAAATAGTTGACTTCAAAATGCTGCTGTGGTAGCATTATAAAATGCCATCATAATATTTACCGAATTATTCCTAAAATGCTTATTTTTCAAGTATAAAAAAGGGATAATAAGGAAATGATGACAAAATAATAGTCAAAATGTGAAATTGTGGTTTTTGGACAAAAACCCTTTTTCTTTTTGTCTTTTAGAAAGGGCTATAGCTCCTTCTAAAAGGTGTAATATATTTGTCTAAATAACGCTTGATTTGAGGGGTGAATCAGTTGACAGGTCAACTAGTTCAGTATGGACGACACCGCCAACGTAGAAGTTACGCACGAATCAGTGAAGTGTTGGAATTACCAAATTTAATCGAAATCCAAACCTCTTCATATCAATGGTTTCTTGATGAGGGGCTGCGTGAAATGTTCCAGGATATTTCACCAATTGAGGACTTTACTGGTAACCTATCACTTGAATTTATTGATTACAGCCTTGGCGAACCAAAGTATTCTGTAGAAGAATCAAAGGAACGGGACGTTACATATTCTGCTCCATTGCGTGTAAAAGTACGTCTTGTTAACAAAGAAACCGGTGAAGTAAAGGACCAAGATGTTTTTATGGGTGATTTTCCCTTAATGACGGAAACCGGCACATTTGTAATTAATGGTGCAGAGCGTGTTATTGTATCACAGCTAGTACGCTCACCAAGTGTGTACTTCAGTGGAAAAACAGATAAAAACGGGAAGAAAGGCTTCACCGCTACTGTCATTCCGAACCGCGGCGCGTGGCTGGAATATGAAACAGATGCCAAAGACGTCGTATACGTCAGAATTGATCGTACTCGGAAACTGCCCGTTACGGTTCTTTTGCGTGCATTAGGATTTGGTTCCGATCAAGAAATTATTGAATTGATTGGTGATAACGAGTATCTTCGCAATACTTTGGAAAAAGACAATACGGAAGGTGTAGACAAGGCGTTGCTTGAAATTTATGAGCGTCTTCGTCCAGGTGAACCTCCAACCGTTGAAAACGCGAAGAACCTCTTGGTTTCACGTTTCTTTGATCCGAAGCGATATGACCTCGCTAATGTTGGACGCTATAAAATTAATAAAAAGCTTCATATAAAAAATCGCCTGTTTAATCAGCGACTAGCTGAAACCCTCGTTGACCCTGAGACAGGAGAAATTATCGCTGAAAAGGGAACTGTCCTGGACAGAAGAAACCTTGACAGAATTATACCTGCTCTTGAGAAAAATGTTAATTTCACAGGCTACAACCCGGTTGGCGGAGTAGTAGAAGATGAAATTATTTTACAAGGGATTAAAATTTATGCCCCTGGCGATGAAAATGAAAAAGAAATTAATGTATTGGGTAATGCTTATGTAGCTGAACCAATTAAAAATATTACACCTGCTGATATCATCGCATCCATTAGCTACTTCTTTGATTTGCTTCATGGAGTTGGCGATACCGATGATATTGATCACCTAGGAAACAGACGTCTTCGTTCTGTAGGTGAATTACTGCAAAATCAATTCCGGATTGGATTATCCCGTATGGAACGTGTGGTTCGCGAAAGAATGTCTATTCAAGATACAGCAACCATAACACCACAGCAGTTAATTAATATCCGTCCTGTTATTGCTTCCATAAAAGAATTCTTTGGAAGTTCCCAGTTATCTCAGTTCATGGATCAAACGAATCCACTAGCTGAATTAACACATAAACGTCGTTTATCTGCATTGGGACCTGGTGGTTTAACAAGAGAACGTGCCGGCATGGAAGTTCGTGACGTTCACTACTCTCACTACGGCCGGATGTGTCCGATTGAAACGCCGGAAGGTCCGAACATTGGTTTGATCAACTCGTTATCAAGCTACGCAAAGGTAAACCGTTTTGGATTTATCGAAACACCATACCGCCGCGTTGATCCGGATACCGGAAAAGTGACAAATCGAATTGATTATTTAACTGCCGATGAAGAGGATAATTATGTAGTTGCTCAGGCGAATGCACGCCTAGGTGATGACGGAGCTTTCCTAGACGAAGAAGTAATTGCCCGTTTCCGTGGTGAAAACACTGTCGTAAAACGTGACCGTGTTGATTATATGGATGTATCACCTAAGCAGGTTGTTTCCGCCGCAACTGCTTGTATCCCGTTCCTTGAAAACGATGACTCTAACCGTGCCTTGATGGGTGCGAACATGCAACGTCAAGCGGTGCCATTGCTTCAACCTGAAGCGCCGCGCGTTGGTACAGGAATGGAATATGTATCAGCAAAAGATTCTGGTGCAGCAGTAATTTGTAAGCATGAAGGGATTGTTGAGCACGTTGAAGCTAGGGAGATCTGGGTTCGTCGTGTTAAAGAAGTCGATGGTCAAGAAGTAAAAGGTGACCTAGACAAATATAGATTATTAAAGTTTGTTCGCTCTAACCAAGGGATGTGCTATAACCAACGTCCAATCGTAGCTGTTGGAAACCGTGTTACAAAAGGAGAAGTCCTTGGTGACGGTCCTTCAATGGAACTGGGAGAATTAGCGTTAGGCCGAAACGTACTTGTAGCATTCATGACTTGGGATGGTTATAACTATGAGGATGCCATCATCATGAGTGAACGCTTAGTTAAAGATGATGTATATACTTCTATTCATATTGAAGAATATGAATCCGAGTCACGTGATACAAAGCTAGGACCTGAAGAAATTACCCGTGATATTCCAAATGTCGGTGAGGATGCTCTTCGTAACTTGGATGAGCGTGGAATTATCCGTATTGGAGCGGAAGTAAAGGATGGGGACCTGCTTGTTGGTAAGGTTACACCAAAAGGGGTAACAGAGTTAACAGCTGAGGAACGTTTATTGCATGCCATCTTTGGTGAGAAAGCACGTGAAGTACGTGATACCTCACTTAGAGTTCCGCACGGCGGAGAAGGAATCATTCATGATGTTAAAGTATTTAATCGTGAAGACGGAGATGAGCTTCCTCCAGGAGTAAACCAACTTGTCCGTGTATACATCGTTCAAAAACGTAAGATCCACCAAGGTGATAAAATGGCGGGTCGTCACGGAAATAAAGGGGTTATCTCAAGAATCTTGCCTGAGGAAGATATGCCTTTCCTACCTGATGGTACTCCGGTTGATATCATGTTAAACCCATTAGGGGTTCCTTCACGGATGAACATCGGACAGGTGCTTGAACTTCATTTAGGTATGGCAGCAAGATACCTTGGCATTCACGTTGCAACGCCAGTATTTGACGGTGCGCGAGAAGAAGATGTCTGGTCAACTATTCAGGAAGCTGGCATGGCTCGCGATGCAAAAACCATTCTGTATGACGGACGTACTGGTGAGCCATTTGATAACCGTGTATCTGTCGGGGTCATGTATATGATTAAACTCGCACACATGGTTGATGATAAATTGCATGCCCGTTCGACTGGACCATACTCACTTGTTACGCAGCAGCCACTTGGCGGTAAAGCTCAATTTGGCGGACAGCGTTTTGGTGAGATGGAGGTTTGGGCGCTTGAAGCCTATGGTGCTGCATATACTTTGCAGGAAATTCTTACGGTTAAATCAGATGACGTGGTTGGCCGTGTGAAAACATATGAAGCCATTGTAAAAGGTGAAAATGTTCCGGAACCAGGTGTCCCTGAATCGTTTAAAGTATTAATCAAAGAACTTCAAAGTCTAGGTATGGATGTAAAAATTCTTTCTGGTGATGAAGAAGAAATC
This sequence comes from Neobacillus solisequens, assembly GCF_051233465.1. Classification (NCBI taxonomy): domain Bacteria; kingdom Bacillati; phylum Bacillota; class Bacilli; order Caryophanales; family Bacillaceae; genus Neobacillus; species Neobacillus solisequens. Next base: position 24,694 of record NZ_JBKFGJ010000028.1, read on the forward strand.
GAAATGCGGGATATGGAAGATGAAGAGGATCTGCAACAAGCAGATACGTTAAACATCGTTTCTGAAGCCCCAAGCTTTGAATCTGAAAAAGTAGGTTCAAAAGAGTAGTCCCAATCAATAATGCACATTCCATAAGCGGGAACAAGCTAGTCCTGTTCCCGGTGTGCATCTAACTTTTTACGTAATAAGGGTAAAACCTGGAGATTATAAGGGAGGTAGGCCCCTTGCTAGATGTTAATAATTTTGAGTATATGAAAATAGGTCTTGCTTCACCCGATAAAATTCGTTCATGGTCTTTCGGAGAAGTAAAAAAACCTGAAACCATCAACTATCGTACATTAAAGCCCGAAAAAGATGGTTTATTCTGTGAGAGAATTTTTGGTCCGACTAAGGATTGGGAATGTCATTGTGGTAAGTACAAGCGTGTACGCTATAAAGGAGTCGTTTGTGACCGATGCGGTGTTGAAGTAACACGTGCTAAGGTTCGTCGCGAACGAATGGGACATATTGAACTTGCTGCACCTGTATCACATATTTGGTACTTTAAAGGAATCCCTAGCCGTATGGGATTGGTTTTAGATATGTCTCCTCGTGCTTTAGAGGAAGTTATTTATTTTGCTTCTTATGTTGTTACTGAATCCGGTGACACAGCACTAGAGAAGAAACAACTCTTATCTGAAAAAGAATATCGTGCATACCGTGAAAAGTATGGAAATAAATTCCAGGCATCCATGGGTGCAGAAGCGATTAAAAAGCTTCTTTCTGATATCGATTTAGATAAAGAAGTTGATGCATTAAAAGAAGAATTAAAAACTGCTCAAGGACAAAGACGTACACGTGCAATTAAACGTCTTGAAGTGTTGGAAGCATTCCGTAACTCAGGAAATGAGCCTTCATGGATGATTCTTGATGTCCTTCCAGTAATCCCTCCTGAACTACGCCCAATGGTGCAATTAGATGGGGGAAGATTTGCGACATCTGATTTAAACGACCTTTACCGTCGTGTGATAAACAGAAATAACCGGTTAAAGCGTTTGTTAGATCTTGGAGCACCTAGCATTATCGTCCAAAACGAAAAGCGTATGCTTCAAGAGGCTGTTGATGCACTTATTGACAACGGACGTCGTGGCCGCCCTGTTACAGGTCCTGGTAACCGTCCATTAAAGTCGCTTTCACATATGCTGAAAGGTAAGCAAGGACGCTTCCGTCAGAACCTACTTGGTAAACGTGTTGACTACTCCGGTCGTTCCGTTATTGTCGTAGGACCAAATTTAAAAATGTTCCAATGTGGTCTTCCAAAAGAAATGGCATTAGAATTATTTAAGCCATTTGTTATGAAAGAATTAGTGGAAAAAGGCTTAGCTCATAATATCAAATCAGCAAAGCGCAAAATCGAGCGAGTATCCCCTGAGGTGTGGGATGTCCTTGAAGATGTTATCAAAGAACATCCGGTGTTATTAAACCGTGCCCCTACACTACACAGACTAGGGATTCAGGCTTTCGAGCCAACATTGGTGGAAGGAAGAGCCATTCGCCTTCACCCGCTTGTATGTACAGCATATAATGCCGACTTTGACGGTGACCAGATGGCCGTACACGTACCGCTTTCATCCGAAGCTCAGGCAGAAGCTCGTCTGTTAATGCTAGCAGCACAAAACATCTTGAACCCTAAAGATGGAAAACCAGTTGTTACTCCTTCTCAGGACATGGTATTAGGAAACTATTACTTGACCTTAGAGCGAGATGGTGCCGTTGGCGAGGGTATGATTTTCAATGATACAAATGAAGCAGTACTTGCCTATCAAAACGGCTATGTTCATTTGCATACCCGTATCGCTGTTTTTGCAGGTTCGTTAGGAAATGAAACATTTACAGAAGAGCAAAATAAGAAACTGTTAATCACAACAGTTGGTAAGCTTATTTTCAATGAAATTCTTCCTAAGTCATTCCCTTATATCAATGAGCCTACAAGAGATAACTTAGAGGTCAAAACACCTGAAAAGTATTTTGTTGAAAAAGGTGAAGACATCAAGGCAAAAATTGAGGCTATGCCGTTAATTGATCCATTCAAAAAGAAAATCCTTGGAAATATCATTGCTGAAGTATTCAAACGTTTCAAAATTACTGAAACCTCTAAAATGCTTGACCGCATGAAAGACCTAGGATTCAAATATTCAACAAAAGCCGGTATTACCGTTGGTGTTGCTGACATTGTCGTTTTGGGTGAAAAACAGCAAATTCTTCATGAGGCCCAGGGTAAGGTTGACAATGTTACAAAACAATTTAGACGTGGTTTAATCACTGAAGATGAGCGTTATGATCGTGTTATCTCCATTTGGAGCCAGGCGAAGGATGTTATTCAAGGAAAATTGATGAAGTCCTTGAATAAAACGAATCCAATCTTTATGATGAGTGACTCCGGTGCCCGTGGTAACGCATCGAACTTTACTCAGCTTGCCGGTATGCGTGGTTTGATGGCCAACCCGGCTGGACGGATCATCGAATTACCGATCAAGTCAAGTTTCCGTGAAGGATTAACAGTATTAGAGTACTTTATCTCTACACATGGTGCGCGTAAAGGTCTTGCCGATACAGCACTAAAAACTGCCGACTCAGGTTACTTAACTCGTCGTCTGGTAGATGTTGCCCAGGATGTAATTGTCCGTGAGGATGATTGCGGAACTGACCGCGGCTTCACGATCCAAGCATTAAAAGATGGCACAGAAATCATTGAGTCTCTTGAAGAACGTTTAATCGGACGTTATGCCCGTAAAAACATCAAACATCCTGAGACAAATGAGATTATCGTTAAAGAAAATGACTTAATCACAGAAGACCTAGCTGAAGTAATTGTTGGTGCTGGAATTGAAGAAGTAAAAATCCGTTCCGCATTTACATGTAACACTCGTCACGGTGTTTGTAAGAAATGCTACGGACGTAACCTTGCGACTGGCCAAGAGGTAGAAGTGGGAGAAGCAGTAGGTATTATTGCGGCTCAATCTATCGGTGAGCCAGGAACACAGTTAACCATGCGTACTTTCCATACTGGTGGTGTGGCAGGTAACGATATTACCCAAGGTTTACCGCGTATTCAGGAAATCTTTGAGGCGCGTAACCCTAAAGGGCAAGCCGTTATTTCCGAAGTTGAAGGTGTTGTTGTAAGCATTAATGAAGGCCGTGATCGCCAGCATGAAATCGTTGTTCAAGGTGAAGTGGAATCACGCACCTATAATGCGCCATATACTGCACGCCTGAAAGTTGCTGTCGGCAGTCAAGTTGAACGTGGTGAAGAACTTACAGAAGGTTCAATTGATCCTAAAGAATTGGTTAAAGTTAAGGACGTAACCTCCGTTCAAGAATACCTGTTACGGGAAGTACAAAAAGTTTACCGTATGCAAGGGGTTGAAATTGGCGATAAGCACGTCGAGGTTATGGTTCGTCAAATGCTTCGTAAAGTTCGGGTAATTGACGCAGGTGAAACTGATGTGTTGCCAGGTACATTATTAGACATTCATCAATTCACGGATGCAAACGAAAAAGCGTTACTTGAAGGAAAAATGCCTGCAACTGGTCGTCCAATATTGCTTGGAATCACGAAGGCATCACTTGAGACAGATTCATTCTTATCTGCTGCCTCATTCCAGGAGACAACCAGAGTTCTTACGGATGCTGCAATCAAAGGCAAGCGTGACGAACTACTTGGACTTAAAGAAAATGTTATCATTGGTAAGTTGGTGCCGGCCGGAACAGGAATGCAGCGATATCGCAAAGCAGAACCAGTTCTCCGAGATACAACATCCGAAGAGCCAATTACAATCGATTAACATATTACGGTACTTGCTAGATGTAGCAAGTACCGTATTTTTGAAAACAAGTTCTAAAGAAATTTTAAAAGTTTAGTTGACATCTTTTTGCTAAAATGATAATATATCAAAGGTGCTCCTATTCACCTGATACTTTGGAGGATATCCATCATGTCTTATGATAAAGTATTACAGGCTAATAACGTTATTATAGGAACGAAGAAAACAGTAAAGGCACTTAAAGAAGGTATAGTACTAGAGCTGATTGTTGCGAGTGATGCAGATCCAAAGATCATAAATCAGGCTGTAACAGATGCAGAAAGACTAAATATACCTATTCAATATGTGGACTCAATGAAAAAGTTGGGTAAAGCATGCGGAATTGAAGTGGGTGCCGCAGCTGTTGCGATTACTCGTTAAAAACTGTTTTTGTAGATGGAACTTCTGCAAAAACTTTGTTTTTGCCAAAAAATGAACCACCTGGATGTGTGGGCTTATAAATTGTGAAAGGAGGAAAAAACATGCCTACTATTAACCAATTAGTGCGCAAGCCTCGTCAAATGAAAGAGGACAAATCAAAATCACCTGCGCTTAACAAAGGTTATAATAGCTTTAAAAAGTCTCAAACTAACGTATCTTCACCACAAAAACGCGGGGTATGTACTCGTGTTGGTACAATGACTCCAAAGAAACCAAACTCAGCGTTACGTAAATATGCTCGTGTACGCTTGACAAATGGTATCGAGGTGACAGCATACATTCCTGGTATCGGCCACAACTTACAAGAGCACAGTGTTGTTCTTATCCGTGGCGGACGTGTAAAAGACTTACCAGGGGTACGTTATCACATTGTACGTGGTGCGTTAGATACTGCTGGTGTTAACAACCGTATGCAAGGTCGTTCTAAGTATGGTACTAAGAGACCAAAAGCAGCTAAAAAATAATCAAACGAAAATATAGAAGCTTCCTGAAAGGAGGAAAAATGAATGCCACGTAAAGGTCCTGTAGCAAAGAGAGACGTGTTACCAGATCCGCTTTACAATTCAAAATTAGTTACTCGTCTAATCAACAAAATGATGATTGACGGTAAAAGAGGTAAATCTCAAGAAATTCTTTACTCTGCATTCAATACGATCCGTGAACGTTCTGGAAAAGATCCAATGGAAGTATTTGAAGCAGCAATGAAAAACATCATGCCTGTTCTAGAAGTAAGAGCACGCCGCGTTGGTGGTGCAAACTACCAAGTTCCAGTTGAGGTGCGTCCTGACCGCCGTACAACTCTTGGACTTCGCTGGTTAGTTAACTATTCACGTCTTCGCGGTGAAAAAACCATGGAAGAGCGTTTAGCTAACGAAATCATGGATGCAGCTAACAATACTGGTGCATCTGTCAAGAAACGTGAAGATACACACAAAATGGCTGAAGCAAACAAAGCGTTTGCTCACTATCGTTGGTAATTTTACCTTCAATAAAAATACATTTAAACTAGGAAGGAGAAAGACCCAATGGCAAGAGAGTTCTCCTTAGAAAACACTCGTAATATTGGTATCATGGCCCACATCGATGCCGGTAAAACAACTACTACTGAGCGTGTACTTTATTACACTGGTAAAATCCACAAAATTGGTGAAACACACGAAGGTGCTTCCCAAATGGACTGGATGGAACAAGAGCAGGAGCGCGGAATTACAATCACTTCCGCCGCTACTACTGCTCAGTGGAAAGGTCACCGTGTTAATATCATTGACACTCCGGGACACGTAGACTTCACTGTTGAAGTAGAACGTTCACTTCGTGTATTGGACGGTGCTGTTGCAGTACTTGATGCCCAATCCGGTGTTGAACCACAAACTGAAACAGTGTGGCGCCAAGCAACAACTTATGGAGTACCACGTGTGGTATTCGTTAACAAAATGGATAAAATCGGTGCAGATTTCTTGTACTCTGTTAAAACAATACATGATCGTCTGCAAGCGAATGCTCATCCGATTCAGTTGCCAATCGGCGCTGAAGATCAGTTCGAAGCAATCATTGACCTTGTGGAAATGAATGCTGTATTCTACAGTAATGATCTTGGTACTGATATTGAAGTACGTGAGATTCCAGAAGAATACCGTGCTCAAGCAGATGAGTGGCGCGAAAAGTTAGTTGAAGCAGTAGCAGAGTTAGATGAAGAATTAATGGAAAAATACCTCGGTGGTGAAGAAATCACTAAAGAAGAGCTGAAATCAGCGATTCGTAAAGGTACTGTTAATGTAGAATTCTATCCTGTTATTTGTGGATCTGCCTTCAAAAATAAAGGTGTTCAGTTGATGCTAGATGCTGTTATTGACTATCTTCCATCACCATTAGATGTACCTGCTATTAAAGGTCATGATGTGGATGATGAGGAGGTAATCGTTGAACGTCATTCTAGCGACGAAGAACCATTCGCTGCTCTTGCGTTCAAGGTTATGACTGATCCTTATGTTGGTAAGTTAACGTTCTTCCGCGTATACTCTGGTACATTAGAGTCCGGATCGTATGTTCAAAACTCAACTAAAGGTAAACGTGAGCGTGTAGGACGTATCCTGCAAATGCATGCAAACAGCCGTCAGGAAATCTCCAAGGTTTATGCTGGTGACATTGCTGCAGCTGTAGGTTTAAAAGATACAACTACTGGTGATACTCTGTGTGATGACAAGAATCTAGTTATTCTCGAGTCTATGCAATTTCCTGAGCCAGTAATTCAACTTTCTGTTGAACCTAAATCAAAAGCAGACCAAGATAAAATGACAACAGCTCTACAAAAACTTCAAGAAGAAGATCCAACATTCCGTGCACATACTGACCAGGAAACTGGACAAGTAATCATTGCAGGTATGGGTGAACTTCACCTTGATATCCTAGTAGACCGTATGCGTCGTGAATTTAAGGTTGAAGCAAATGTAGGTGCTCCTCAGGTTGCTTACCGTGAAACATTCCGTGCTTCTGCACAAGTTGAAGGTAAGTTCGCACGTCAATCTGGTGGTCGTGGACAATATGGACATGTTTGGATTGAATTCGCACCAAACGATGAAGGCAAAGGTTTTGAATTCGTTAACGGCATTGTTGGTGGTGTAGTTCCTCGTGAATACATCCCTGCAGTTCAAGCGGGTCTTGAAGATGCACTTAACCGTGGAGTTCTTGCTGGATATCCATTAGTTGATATTAAAGCTAGATTATTTGACGGATCTTACCATGATGTTGACTCCTCTGAAATGGCGTTTAAGATTGCCGCTTCAATGGCACTTAAAAATGCTGCTTCAAAGTGTAGTCCTGTAATCCTTGAGCCAATGATGAGGGTTGAAGTTGTAATCCCTGAAGAGTATCTGGGAGATATCATGGGACAAATTACAGCTCGTCGTGGACGCGTGGAAGGTATGGAAGCACGCGGAAACGCGCAAGTTGTACGTGCAATGGTTCCACTTTCAGAAATGTTTGGTTATGCTACAGCGCTTCGTTCAAGTACTCAAGGACGTGGAGTATTCTCCATGCACTTCGATCACTACGAAGAAGTACCAAAATCAGTTTCTGAAGAAATCATCAAAAAAAATAAAGGTGAATAATTGATTTTCACCTTTATTTAAAGTATAACTACTTATGTAATAATGGAGGCTGAGAAATAGGATAACCTATTTCTGGCTTCCACTTAAAATATACTTAACCTATAATCCAAAGGAGGATTTTTTAAAATGGGAAAAGCTAAATTTGACCGTTCTAAGCCACACGTTAACATTGGTACAATCGGACACGTTGACCATGGTAAAACAACTTTAACAGCTGCAATCACTTCTGTTCTTGCTAAGCAAGGTAAAGCAGAAGCTCGTGCATATGATCAAATCGACGGTGCTCCAGAAGAAAGAGAACGTGGAATCACAATCTCTACTGCACACGTTGAGTATGAAACTGATACTCGTCACTATGCACACGTTGACTGCCCAGGACACGCTGACTATGTTAAAAACATGATCACTGGTGCTGCTCAAATGGACGGCGGTATTCTTGTAGTATCTGCTGCTGACGGCCCAATGCCACAAACTCGTGAGCACATCCTTCTTTCTCGTCAGGTAGGCGTACCTTACCTTGTTGTATTCATGAACAAGTGTGACATGGTTGACGACGAAGAATTATTAGAATTAGTAGAAATGGAAGTTCGTGACCTTCTTTCTGAATATGAATTCCCTGGCGATGATATCCCAGTTATCAAAGGTTCTGCTCTTAAAGCATTAGAAGGCGATGCTGCATGGGAAGAAAAAATCATCGAACTTATGGATGCTGTTGATAGCTATATCCCAACTCCAACTCGTGACACTGACAAGCCATTCATGATGCCGGTTGAGGACGTATTCTCAATCACTGGCCGTGGTACTGTTGCTACTGGACGTGTTGAGCGTGGTGTAGTTAAAGTTGGTGACGTAGTAGAAATCGTTGGTTTCACTGAAGAGCCAAAATCTACAACTGTAACTGGTGTAGAAATGTTCCGTAAGCTTCTTGACTTCGCTGAAGCTGGAGACAACATTGGTGCCCTTCTTCGTGGTGTAGCTCGTGAAGAAATCGAACGTGGTCAAGTATTGGCTAAGCCAAAGTCAATCACTCCACACACTAAATTTAAAGCACAAGTTTACGTATTATCAAAAGAAGAAGGTGGACGTCATACTCCATTCTTCTCAAACTATCGTCCACAATTCTATTTCCGTACTTCTGATATTACTGGAATTTGTAATCTTCCAGAAGGTACTGAAATGGTTATGCCTGGCGACCACATCGAAATGTCTGTTGAGCTTATCGCTCCAGTTGCGATCGAAGAAGGAACTAAGTTCTCAATTCGTGAAGGTGGCCGTACAGTAGGTTCAGGTTCAATCACAACAATCGCTGAATAATTTAACATTCAAAAGCAGATGGGTGTAAATCCATCTGCTTTTTTTAATGTTTAAAAACATGTTTCTTCTATTATAAAATACTTGTTTTATTTTTCTGGTAATTTCGTGAATGGGTAAGGATATTATTGGTGATTAGTTTGTAGTTGAAAAAGCTGAAGTGAGCCGATATAATAGTAAAAGTGTGCAAGACATAAAGTTTAAAATAAAATACAATAAAATGTTGCGTTTGCTTTATGTTTTATGTATAATAGACAATGTTGGTCTTTGACTGCGATGAGGTGGGAGGTTGCTGACACACCCGGCCGCTTTGCCATGGCGCTGTGTTAGGGAAATTCTCACTGAGAAATGTCTATTTTTAAAATAGGCGAATAAAGGAGGGAAAATAATGGCAAAACAAAAAATTCGTATCCGCTTAAAAGCTTATGATCACAGAATTCTTGATCAATCTGCAGAAAAAATCGTTGAAACAGCAAAACGTTCAGGTGCTGCTGTGTCAGGTCCGATTCCGCTTCCGACTGAAAAATCTATTTACACGATCTTACGTGCGGTTCATAAGTACAAAGATTCTCGTGAGCAATTTGAAATGCGGACACATAAGCGTCTAATCGACATTGTAAACCCAACTCCACAAACAGTTGATGCGTTAATGAGATTAGATTTACCATCCGGTGTAGATATCGAAATTAAATTATAATCAAACCATACATGAACAGTAAATTAGGAGGTGTGACTTAAATGACCAAAGGAATCTTAGGTAGAAAGATTGGTATGACTCAAGTATTTGCAGAAAACGGAAACTTAATTCCGGTAACTGTTGTTGAGATAGCTCCAAACGTTGTTCTTCAAAAGAAATCTGTAGAAACTGACGGATATGTTTCAACACAACTTGGTTTTGAAGATAAACGCGAAAAGTTAGCTAACAAACCTGAAAAAGGACACGTTAGCAAGGCAAATACTGCTCCTAAGCGCTTCATTCGCGAATTCCGCGGAGATGACTTAGCAGGCTATGAAGTTGGTCAAGAAGTCAAAGTTGATATTTTCGCTACAGGCGATTTTGTAGATGTAACAGGAATTTCTAAAGGTAAAGGTTTCCAAGGCTCTATCAAGCGCCACGGACAATCTCGTGGACCAATGGCTCACGGTTCTCGTTATCATCGTCGCCCTGGTTCAATGGGACCTGTTGCTCCAAACCGTGTTTTCAAAGGTAAATTATTACCAGGACGCATGGGTGGAGATCAAGTAACAGTTCAAAACTTGGAAATCGTTAAGGTTGATACAGAACGCAACTTGCTTCTAATCAAAGGTAACGTACCAGGAGCGAAAAAAGCTTTATTAAAAATTAAAAGTGCGGTTAAAGCATAATCACTTCAAGAGAAAGGAGGAACAATAGAATGCCTAAAGTAGCATTATTAAACCAAACTGGTTCTCAAGTTGGAGAAATCGAACTTAACGAAACTGTATTTGGAATTGAGCCTAACCAAAGCGTATTATTCGAAGCGATTGTTATGCAAAGAGCTTCTTTACGTCAAGGATCTCATAAAGTAAAAAATCGTTCTGAAGTGCGCGGTGGTGGTCGTAAGCCATGGCGTCAAAAAGGAACTGGTCGTGCACGTCAAGGTTCCATTCGCTCTCCACAATGGCGCGGAGGTGGTATCGTATTTGGTCCACAACCACGCAGCTACAGCTACAAATTACCTAAGAAGGTTCGTCGTTTAGCGATCAAATCAGCACTTTCTTCTAAAGTGTTAGAGGAAAGCATCTTAGTACTAGATAGCTTAGCGTTTGAAGCTCCAAAAACAAAAGAATTCAAAGCTGTTTTAAATGGTCTTTCTGTTGAGAAAAAAGCACTAATTGTTACAGCTGACCTAGATGAAAATGTTGCACTTTCTGCACGTAATATTCCTGGTGTAACAGTCGTAACTGCTGATGGAATCAACGTTTTAGATGTTGTAAATCATGATAAATTAATCATAACTAAAGCAGCGGTTGAAAAAGTAGAGGAGGTGCTTGCATAATGGATGCACGCGATATCATTAAGCGCCCCGTTATCACTGAACGTTCTACTGACCTAATGGCTGAGAAAAAATATACGTTTGAAGTTGATGTGAAAGCTAACAAAACTCAAGTTAAAGATGCAATCGAAGAAATCTTCGGCGTTGATGTTGAGAAAGTTAATATCATGAACTATAAAGGTAAATTCAAGCGCATGGGTAAATTCGGTGGTTACACAAATAAACGCCGTAAGGCAATCGTAAAATTAACAGCTGACAGCAAAGAAATTGAAATCTTTGAAGGCTAGAATTTTAACAAGAAGAGGAGGGAAATAAAATGGCGATTAAAAAGTACAAACCTACCTCCAATGGTCGTCGTGGAATGACAGTTTCTGATTTCGCTGAAATCACAACTAGCACTCCGGAAAAATCTCTTTTAGCTCCATTAAAGAGCAAAGGCGGCCGTAATAACCAAGGTAAGTTAACTGTTCGTCATCAAGGTGGCGGCCATAAGCGTCAATATCGTTTAATCGATTTTAAACGTAACAAAGATGGCATTCCAGGACGCGTTGCCACAATCGAGTACGATCCAAACCGTTCTGCAAATATTGCATTAATCAATTATGTTGATGGAGAAAAGCGTTATATCTTAGCTCCTAAAAACTTAGAAGTCGGTATGGAAGTAATGTCTGGTCCTGAAGCAGATATTAAAGTGGGTAATGCCCTTCCATTAGTAAATATCCCTGTTGGTACAGTAGTACACAACATCGAATTAAAACCAGGTAAAGGTGGACAATTAGTACGTTCTGCAGGAACTTCTGCACAAGTACTAGGTAAAGAAGGTAAATACGTTCTTGTTCGTTTAACTTCTGGTGAAGTTCGTATGATTCTTTCTGAGTGCCGTGCTTCCATTGGTCAAGTTGGTAATGAGCAACACGAACTTATCAACATCGGTAAAGCTGGTCGCTCTCGCTGGTTAGGCAAACGCCCAACAGTACGTGGTTCTGTAATGAACCCTAACGATCACCCACACGGTGGTGGTGAAGGTCGTGCTCCTATCGGACGTAAGTCTCCTATGACTCCATGGGGCAAACCAACACTTGGATACAAAACTCGTAAGAAGAAAAACAAATCAGATAAACTTATTGTTCGTCGAGCTAAAAAATAACGTGATTGAACTACGGTTCACAAATAGAACCGTAGACCAATTACGAAGGGAGGTTCATTCATGGGTCGCAGCTTAAAAAAAGGACCATTCGTTGATGATCATTTAATGGTAAAGATCGAAAAGTTAAATGAAACTGAAAAGAAGCAAGTTGTTAAAACTTGGTCTCGCCGTTCTACGATCTTCCCACAATTTATTGGCCATACGATCGCCGTTTATGATGGCCGTAAACATGTGCCTGTATATGTTACTGAAGACATGGTAGGTCACAAGCTTGGAGAATTCGCTCCAACTCGTACTTACAAAGGTCATGCTAGTGATGACAAGAAAACAAGACGTTAAGAGAGGAGGGCATCCTAATGCAAGCTAAAGCTGTTGCAAGAACAGTTCGTATTGCTCCTCGTAAAGTACGTTTAGTCGTTGATTTAATTCGAGGAAAGCAAGTTGGTGAAGCAGTAGCCATTTTAAATTTAACTCCAAAGGCCGCTTCTCCAGTAGTTGAAAAAGTATTAAAATCTGCTATGGCAAACGCTGAGCACAACTACGAAATGGACGTAAACAATCTTGTTGTTGCTCAAGCATTCGTTGATGAAGGACCAACCTTAAAACGTTTCCGTCCTCGTGCAATGGGCCGTGCAAGCCAAATCAACAAGCGCACAAGCCATATTACAATCGTTTTATCAGAGAAGAAGGAGGGGTAATCTGTGGGTCAAAAAGTTAATCCGGTCGGTTTGCGTATTGGAATCATCCGCGATTGGGAATCTAAATGGTACGCAGGCAAAGACTTTGCTGATCTTTTACACGAAGATATTAAAGTTCGTGAATATATCACGAAGCGTTTAAAAGATGCTTCTGTTTCTAAAGTAGAAATCGAACGTGCTGCAAACCGTGTGAACGTAACGATCCATACAGCTAAGCCTGGTATGGTTATCGGTAAAGGCGGTACTGAAGTTGAAGCACTTCGTAAAGCATTAAACCAATTAACTGGCAAACGAGTTCATATCAATATCCTTGAAATCAAAAAAGCTGATGTTGATGCAAAACTTGTTGCAGAAAATATTGCTCGTCAATTAGAAAACCGCGTTTCATTCCGTCGTGCACAAAAGCAAGCTATCCAACGTGCTATGCGTGCTGGTGCTAAAGGAATCAAGACAATGGTATCCGGTCGTCTTGGCGGTGCTGATATCGCTCGTTCTGAGCACTACAGCGAAGGAACAGTTCCACTTCATACACTTCGCGCTGACATCGACTATGCTACAGCTGAAGCTGACACTACTTATGGTAAGCTTGGTGTAAAAGTATGGATCTATCGTGGAGAGGTCCTTCCTACTAAGAAGAAAACTGAGGAAGGAGGCAAATAATATGTTATTGCCTAAACGCGTAAAATTCCGTCGTCAACATCGTGGTAAAATGCGTGGTAATGCAAAAGGCGGTACTGAAGTAACTTTCGGTGAATTCGGTCTTCAAGCATTAGAAGCTTCTTGGATCACAAACCGTCAAATTGAAGCAGCCCGTATTGCTATGACTCGTTATATGAAACGTGGCGGTAAAGTTTGGATCAAAATTTTCCCTCATAAGCCATATACTGCAAAGCCTCTAGAAGTTCGGATGGGTTCCGGTAAAGGTGCTCCTGAAGGATGGGTAGCAGTTGTGAAACCTGGGAAAATTATGTTTGAAATTGCTGGCGTTTCTGAGGAAATCGCTCGTGAAGCTCTTCGTCTTGCATCACACAAACTTCCAGTTAAATGTAAGTTTGTAAAACGTGAAGAAATTGGTGGTGAATCAAATGAAAGCTAATGATATTCGTGACCTTACCACTGCAGAAATTGAACAAAAAGTAAAATCTCTTAAAGAAGAGCTTTTCAACCTTCGCTTTCAATTGGCGACAGGACAACTTGAAAACACAGCTCGTATTCGTGAAGTACGTAAAGCGATTGCTCGCATGAAAACTGTTGTTCGTGAAAGAGAAATCAGCGTTAACAAGTGATCAATGAGAGGAGGTTCACGTAAATGAGTGAACGTAACCAACGCAAAGTTTACACTGGTCGCGTTGTTTCTGACAAAATGGATAAAACAATCACCGTTCTTGTAGAAACATACAAAAAGCACCCGCTTTATGGTAAACGCGTTAAGTACTCTAAAAAGTTTAAAGCTCATGATGAGCAAAATACAGCAAAAGCTGGCGATATCGTACGTATTATGGAAACTCGTCCGCTTTCAGCTACAAAGCGCTTCCGTTTAGTTGAAGTAGTAGAAAAAGCTGTTATTATTTAATTGTTCGGATACCGCAACATTTCCGAAGGGAGGTTAAACACATGATTCAACAAGAATCACGTTTAAAAGTTGCTGACAACTCTGGTGCGCGTGAAGTACTAACAATTAAAGTTCTTGGTGGTTCTGGCCGCAAGACTGCAAATATCGGCGATATTATTGTTTGTACGGTGAAACAAGCAACACCAGGTGGCGTTGTTAAAAAAGGTGACGTAGTAAAAGCAGTTGTTGTTCGTACTAAGAGTGGTGTTCGTCGTCAAGACGGTTCATATATTCGTTTCGATGAGAATGCATGTGTCATTATTAAAGAAGATAAGAGTCCTCGTGGAACTCGTATCTTTGGACCAGTTGCTCGCGAACTTCGCGATAACAACTTTATGAAAATCGTTTCTCTAGCTCCAGAAGTACTATAATGAAATTTAATTGCCTTTAAGGAGGTGCTTACGGATGCATGTTAAAAAAGGTGATAAGGTCAGAGTGATCTCTGGTAAGGATAAAGGCAAAACAGGTGTGATCCTAGCTGCTTATCCTAAAGAAAGCCGTGTACTTGTTGAGGGTGTTAACATTGTTAAAAAACACTCTAAACCTTCTCAGGTTAACCCACAAGGCGGCATTATCAACTTTGAGGCTCCAATTCATGTATCAAATGTTATGCCTATCGACCCTAAAACTGGAAACCCAACACGTGTAGGTCATACAGTGGTTGATGGCAAAAAAGTACGCGTAGCAAAATCCGGTGAAGTTTTAGATAAATAGTTTATAAAAGAAGGGAGGTACACTAAATGAACCGCCTAAAAGAAAAGTATTCAAAGGAAATTTCTCCTGCTCTTATGAGCAAGTTTAACTATAAATCAGTTATGCAAGTACCAAAAGTTGAAAAAATCGTTATCAACATGGGTGTTGGTGACGCTGTTCAAAACGCGAAAGCACTTGATAACGCAGTTGAAGAATTAACGATCATCACTGGTCAAAAGCCAGTCGTTACTCGTGCTAAAAAATCCATCGCTGGTTTCCGTCTGCGTGAAGGTATGCCGATTGGTGCAAAAGTTACTCTTCGTGGTGAACGCATGTACCAATTCCTAGATAAACTGGTTTCAGTTTCTCTTCCTCGTGTACGTGACTTCCGTGGAGTATCTAAAAAAGCCTTCGATGGTCGCGGTAACTATACATTAGGTATTAAAGAACAGTTAATCTTCCCTGAAATTGATTACGATAAAGTAAGCAAAGTTCGTGGTATGGATATCGTTATCGTAACAACTGCAAATACTGATGAAGAGTCTCGTGAACTTTTAACTCAACTTGGAATGCCATTCCAAAAGTAATCGCTAAATAAGGGAGGCGAAAACGTGGCTAAAAAGTCAATGATTGTGAAACAAAAACGCACACCTAAATTCAAAGTGCAAGAGTACACACGCTGCGAACGTTGTGGTCGTCCACACTCTGTATACCGTAAATTTAAGTTATGCCGTATTTGTTTCCGTGAATTAGCATACAAAGGACAAATTCCTGGTGTTAAAAAAGCTAGCTGGTAAAACCCAAGTCTGGGAAGGAGGTAAAAATAATGGTCATGACAGATCCAATTGCTGATATGCTTACTCGCATTCGTAATGCGAACATGGTACGTCACGAGAAATTAGAAGTGCCTGCTTCTAATATCAAAAAAGAAATTGCTGAAATTTTAAAGCGCGAAGGTTTCGTACGTGACGTTGAATATATCGATGACAACAAACAAGGTATTATCCGTATCTTCTTGAAGTACGGTACAAATAACGAACGTGTTATAACTGGATTAAAGCGCATAAGCAAGCCTGGACTTCGAGTTTACGCTAAATCTAATGAGGTACCTAAGGTACTTAATGGTCTTGGTGTAGCACTAGTATCAACTTCACAAGGTGTTGTAACGGACAAAGAAGCTCGTTCAAAACAAATTGGTGGAGAAGTACTAGCATACGTTTGGTAATCGAGTTTTCGAATGAATGGAGGTGCACTAAATGTCTCGCGTAGGTAAAAAACCTATTGAAATCCCAACAGGGGTTACAATTACTTTAAATAACAACACAGTTACTGTTAAAGGACCAAAAGGCGAGTTAACTCGTTCTTTTAATCCTGACATCAATATCGCTATTGAAGAGAATGTTGTAACAATTACTCGTCCATCTGATGCGAAGGAACACCGCGCATTGCACGGAACAACTCGTGCGATCCTTTCCAATATGGTTGAAGGTGTTTCCAAAGGTTTTGAGAAGAGATTAGAGTTAATCGGGGTTGGATACCGTGCTCAAAAGCAAGGTAGCAAACTTGTATTAAACGTTGGATATTCTCATCCAGTAGAAATTACACCTGAAGCTGGTCTTGAAATCGAAGTACCTGCAAATACAAAAATCACTATTAAAGGTACAGATAAAGAACGTGTAGGTGCATTAGCGGCTAATATTCGCCAAGTTCGTCCTCCAGAGCCTTACAAAGGCAAAGGGATTCGCTACGAAGGTGAATTTGTACGTCGTAAAGAAGGTAAAACAGGTAAGTAATGCCGCATAGGTAAACGAAAGGAGTGACGTAAATGATTACGAAGCAAGATAAAAACGCTACTCGCCGTAAAAGACATGCTCGTGTTCGTGCGAAACTTAGCGGTACTTCTGCTCGTCCACGTCTTAACGTGTTTCGTTCAAATAAGCATATTTATGCACAGTTAATCGATGACATAGCAGGTGTTACTTTAGCAAGTGCTTCTACACTTGATAAAGAATTTAACCTTGAGTCTTCAAGCAACGTTGAAGCAGCACAAAAGGTCGGAGAATTAGTTGCTAAACGTGCGGTAGAAAAAGGTATCTCTGCAGTTGTTTTTGACCGTGGAGGATACTTATACCATGGACGTATTCAAGCACTAGCTGATGCTGCTCGCGAAAACGGCTTACAATTTTAATAGACAAAGGAGGGACACAAAAAGATGCGTCGTATTGATCCAAACAAGCTTGAACTAGAAGAACGCGTAGTTACGGTTAACCGTGTTGCAAAGGTTGTTAAAGGTGGACGTCGTTTCCGTTTCTCCGCTCTTGTAGTAGTTGGAGATAAAAACGGTCATGTCGGATTCGGTACTGGTAAAGCTCAAGAGGTACCAGATGCTATTCGTAAAGCAATCGAAGATGCAAAGAAAAACTTAATCGAAGTGCCAATGGTTGGAACAACTGTTCCTCACCAAGTAATTGGACGTTTTGGCGCTGGCGAAATTCTTCTAAAGCCTGCTTCTGAAGGTACTGGAGTTATCGCTGGTGGTCCGGTTCGTGCGGTTCTTGAATTAGCTGGAGTTGGTGATATTCTTTCAAAATCACTTGGAACTAATACTCCAATTAACATGGTTCGCGCAACAATGGAAGGTTTAAAACAATTAAAACGTGCTGAGGACGTAGCAAAATTACGTGGTAAATCAGTAGAAGAACTGTTAGGATAAGGAGGGAAATCAAATGGCGAACACACTTTTAATTACCCTCACTCGCAGCGTAATTGGTCGCCCTGAGGACCAACGCGAAACAGTTAAAGCGCTAGGTTTACGTAAAATGAATCAAACAGTTGAGCATCAGGATAACGCTGCTATTCGCGGTATGATTAATAAAGTTGCTCACCTTGTATCAGTTAAAGAACAATAATTAATTGTTTTCTTTTATAAGGAGGTGCCAATATGAAACTTCATGAGTTAAAACCTGCCGAGGGTTCTCGTAAAGAGCGTAAACGTTTAGGCCGTGGTATCGGATCCGGTCAAGGGAAAACTGCGGGTAAAGGTCATAAAGGACAAAATGCCCGTTCCGGCGGCGGTGTTCGTATCGGTTTCGAGGGTGGTCAAACACCTTTATTCCGTCGTTTACCTAAACGCGGATTTACAAACGTTAACCGTAAAGAATACGCTGTTGTGAACCTTGATACGTTAAACCGCTTTGAAGACGGTACTGAAGTTACTCCAGAACTTCTTATCGAAACAGGTGTTGTAAGTAACGAAAGAGCAGGGATTAAGATTCTTGCAAAAGGGAACGTTGAGAAAAAACTTACTGTTAAAGCTCATAAATTCTCCTCTGCTGCTAAGGAAGCAATCGAAGCTGCCGGCGGAACTACTGAGGTGATCTAATGTTCCAAACTATCTCCAATTTTATGCGCGTGGGTGATATAAGACGCAAGATTATATTCACCCTTTTAATGTTAGTTGTATTTCGTATTGGAACGTTTATTCCAGTTCCAAATATAAATGCAGATGTTCTTGCAGCACAAGATAAACTAAGTGTTTTCGGTGTTTTGAATACATTTGGCGGTGGAGCATTGAAGAAATTCTCCATATTTGCTATGGGAATCATGCCTTATATCACGGCATCGATTATTATCCAACTTCTGCAAATGGATGTTGTTCCAAAGTTTACGGAATGGTCTAAGCAAGGAGAGGCTGGACGACGTAAACTTGCCCAATTCACTCGATATTTCACTGTAGTACTTGGCTTTATTCAGGCGTTAGGTATGTCCTATGGTTTTAATAACCTTGCCCAAGGACAATTAATTGAAAACCCTGGAATTACTACGTATCTTTTAATTGCTGTCGTATTAACTGCTGGTACATCTTTTTTAATGTGGCTAGGTGAGCAGATTACTTCAAAAGGCGTTGGAAATGGTATTTCCATTATCATTTTTGCGGGTATTGCTGCGGGAATTCCTACTACTATAAATCAGATCTATGTCCAACAGTTCGAAAATGCTGGTGAGCAATTATTCTTACGTATTGTAACTGTTGTATTAATTGCGCTTGCTGTCATCGCTATTGTCGTTGGCGTAATTTTCATCCAACAGGCTACTCGTAAAATTCCTATTCAATATGCTAAACGTATGGTTGCCGGACGCAACCCGGTTGGTGGTCAATCCACTCATATGCCGTTAAAGGTTAATGCAGCTGGTGTTATTCCTGTTATCTTCGCTGTTTCATTTATTGTAACACCGAGGACCATTGCATCATTTTTTCCAACAAATGATGTAACGATTTGGATTACGAAAGTATTTGATTACTCTCATCCAATTGGGATGACGTTGTATGCAGCATTAATTATTGCTTTTACCTATTTTTATGCGTTTATTCAAGTTAATCCTGAACAAGCAGCTGAAAACCTACAGAAGCAAAGCGGTTATATTCCTGGAATTCGTCCTGGTAAAAGCACACAAGAATATTTAACGCGCGTATTATACCGTTTAACCTTTGTTGGTGCCATTTTCTTATCAATTATCGCGGTATTGCCAGTAATTTTTATTAAAATTGCAAACTTACCACAAAGTGCGCAGATTGGTGGAACTAGCTTGCTAATTGTTGTCGGTGTTGCACTGGAAACTTACAAGCAGCTTGAAGCACAATTGGTTAAACGTCATTATAAAGGATTTATTAAATAATTGGTTTTGGGGACTAGATCCCTAAAACCTTATTTAAGGCACGAGGGGGAACACGTGTGAATTTAGTATTAATGGGGCTACCCGGTGCTGGAAAAGGTACCCAGGCTGAAAAAATCGTCGATAAATACGGCATCCCTCATATTTCAACAGGTGATATGTTCCGTGCAGCTATGAAAGAGGGAACGGAATTAGGGTTAAAAGCTAAATCATTCATGGATAAAGGTGAACTTGTTCCTGATGAAGTAACAATTGGCATTGTTCGTGAACGGTTAAGCAAAGATGACTGTCAAAAGGGCTTCCTTTTAGATGGATTCCCTAGAACAGTACCTCAAGCAGAAGCATTGGAAAATCTACTGGTTGATTTAAACAAAAAGATTGATTATGTCATTAATATTAATGTGGATAAAAGTATTTTAATGGAGCGTTTGACCGGTCGTCGAATCTGCAAGAATTGTGGATCTACTTATCATCTTGTATTTAACCCTCCTGCAAAAGAAGGCGTATGCGATCGTTGTGGCGGTGAGCTTTATCAACGTGCAGATGATAATGCAGAAACAGTTCAAAATAGACTTGATGTAAATATCAAACAACAAGAGCCATTATTAACTTTCTACGAGACAAAAGGATATTTACGTAATATCGATGGTCAGCAGGATATTAAAAAGGTATTAGCTGATATTGAAGAATTACTTGGGGGCCTTCATTAATGACAAATGGCATCACCCCCAGGGGAAACCTGGCGAGCGGCTCTCGAACATCTCAATTATGATCTAAAAGCATGTGGAAGCAAATGGCTTTTCTATTGTATGCAAGTATGTAGGACGTAGTGTTGGGCAAGACTTACAGTGTGAGAATAATTGTACTAACTATTTCTAATCTATAATTTTTACAAATTTTTAAGGACAAAACCTTAATAAGTATGTTAAAATTATAAGGTTGCATAAAGACGTACATTGAAAGACCCGCTTTGCATGACAGTTTTCCATAAACGCTAATAAATCAATTTCGGAGAAGGGAGACGAGACCAATGGCCAAAGATGATGTAATTGAAATTGAAGGTAAAGTAATTGAAACTTTGCCAAATGCAATGTTTAAGGTAGAATTAGAAAATGGTCATACTGTGCTGGCTCATGTATCTGGTAAGATTCGTATGCACTTCATTCGAATTCTTCCAGGAGATAAAGTGACTGTTGAGCTTTCTCCATATGACTTAACACGCGGAAGAATCACTTACCGTTTTAAATAATTGCTTGCACTCCGTACTATTAAGGAGGTTAGGATAATGAAAGTAAGACCATCTGTTAAACCGATCTGCGAAAAGTGCAAAGTTATCCGTAGACGCGGAAAAGTCATGGTTATCTGTGAAAACCCTAAGCATAAACAAAAACAAGGATAAACTCGAGGGAGGTGTGCATTTTAAATGGCACGTATTGCTGGTGTAGATGTTCCACGCGAAAAGCGTGTAGTAATCTCTTTAACTTACATTTTTGGTATTGGCAAAAAAACAGCACAAAAGATCTTAGCAGAAGCCGGTGTTTCTGAAGATACTCGTGTGCGTGATTTAACAGAAGAAGAATTAAATAAAATCCGTGACATCATCGACAAGTTAAAAGTTGAAGGTGACCTTCGCCGTGAAGTTTCTTTAAACATCAAACGTTTAATGGAAATCGGCTGCTACCGCGGATTACGCCACCGTCGTGGTTTACCTGTTCGTGGACAAAATACGAAAAACAACGCTCGTACTCGCAAAGGTCCTCGTAAGACTGTAGCGAACAAGAAGAAGTAATCGGCAAAGGAGGTTAATTTAAATGGCACGTAAAACGAATACACGTAAACGTCGTGTTAAAAAGAATATTGAAGCTGGTATTGCTCATATCCGTTCAACTTTTAACAATACGATTGTAACTATCACTGATGTTCATGGTAATGCAATTTCTTGGTCTAGTGCAGGTGCGCTTGGATTTAAAGGTTCTCGTAAATCTACTCCATTCGCCGCACAAATGGCTGCTGAAACAGCTGCTAAAACATCTATGGAACATGGTATGAAAACTTTAGAAGTAACAGTTAAAGGACCTGGTGCCGGACGTGAGGCTGCCATCCGTGCTCTTCAAGCCGCTGGTTTAGAAGTAACTGCTATTAAAGATGTAACACCTGTTCCTCATAACGGATGCCGTCCGCCAAAACGTCGTCGCGTATAATTTTTCTGTATAGAATTTGTATCATTTGTCTATAATGGGATATGATATAAATTTTTGACCATAACAGAAAGATCATTCCAGTTGTTGTGCACAAAACGGGAAAGTATACATGGGGGAATTTCGATTAGTAAACTAATCGAGGTTTCGACGTTTTGAAGGAGGGTTATTTGATGATCGAAATAGAAAAACCAAAAATCGAAACGGTTGAGATTAACGATGATGCCAAGTACGGTAAGTTCGTCGTAGAGCCGCTTGAGCGTGGATATGGTACCACTTTGGGTAACTCCTTACGTCGTATCCTATTATCTTCACTCCCAGGTGCCGCTGTTACTTCGATTCAGGTAGATGGGGTACTTCATGAGTTCTCAACAATTGAAGGCGTCGTAGAGGATGTAACATCCATTATTCTTAACATCAAAAAGATTGCACTAAAAATCTATTCTGATGAAGAAAAAACATTAGAAATTGATGTTCAAGGTGAAGGTCCTATCACTGCCGGTAATATTACCCACGATAGTGATGTCGAGATCTTAAATCCAGATCTTCATATTGCAACATTGGCGGCAAATGGACATCTTCGTATGCGTTTAACTGCAAGACGTGGTCGCGGTTATACACCTGCTGATCAAAATAAGCGTGAAGATCAACCAATTGGTGTTATTCCAATTGATTCAATTTATACGCCGGTTTCTCGTGTATCTTATCAGGTAGAAAACACTCGTGTTGGTCAGTTGACTAACTATGATAAGCTGACACTCGATGTTTGGACAGATGGTAGCACTGGGCCAAAAGAGGCGATTGCCCTTGGTTCTAAAATTTTAACTGAGCATTTGAACATCTTTGTCGGTTTAACTGATGAAGCTCAAAATGCCGAAATCATGATTGAAAAAGAAGAAGATCAAAAAGAAAAAGTCCTTGAGATGACTATTGAGGAACTTGACCTTTCTGTTCGTTCTTATAACTGTCTAAAACGTGCCGGAATTAACACTGTTCAGGAATTAGCAAATAAGACTGAAGAAGATATGATGAAAGTACGTAACTTGGGCCGTAAATCACTTGAAGAAGTGAAGGCAAAACTAGAAGAGCTTGGATTGGGCTTACGTAAAGACGATTAATAATAAGCTAATACAATCCTTTTAATGACTTCAAAAAGGAGGGAACCCTTCATGGCATACAGAAAGTTAGGACGTACAAGTGCACAGCGTAAAGCTATGCTTCGCGATTTAACAACTGATTTAATTATCAACGAGCGCATTGAAACAACAGAAACTCGCGCGAAAGAACTTCGTGTTGCTGTTGAAAAAATGATCACTTTAGGAAAACGCGGTGACCTTCATGCTCGTCGCCAAGCAGCTGCTTATGTTCGTAATGAAGTTGCAAATGCAGAAAATGGCCAAGATGCACTTCAAAAACTTTTCACTGATATCGCTACTCGTTACCAAGAGCGTCAAGGTGGATACACTCGTATTATGAAACTTGGACCTCGCCGCGGCGATGGTGCACCAATGGTTATCATCGAGTTAGTTTAATATCTTTAACAGACAACAAGGGTACTGGACAGTTTGAGTAACAAAACTTGTTCTCTGCCCTTTTTCTGTTTACAATTACTTTCATATAAAACGAACCAAGCCAAAAACGAGCGTTATGATGAGCATGACTCTTTTTCAAAGAGCTTAAGGAGAGTTTTTATAGCTTTCCCGGAAAGAAATGCTTTATAAGGATATTTCTTTTTCATGTCTCGTCTAGCTCATGCACCCCCTCCCGATTTCTTTACAGAGATCCCTAATATTGCAGTGATTACGTGCTGCCTGGGGACGGGGTGCGGGCTTTTTTTGTATCTAAATGTTTTTGCAGAGCAGAGATGAGAAGAGAAGAGATCAGCAAGGTGTCTTCTGCTTTTGGAGAGAGGAGTAACGCTGTGATGAAAAAGCCAATTGTTTCCCTAGATAGGGTTTCTTTTCAATATGATACACAAGAACGCTATGCCCTACATCAGGTATCTTTTGATATACATGAAGGGGAGTGGCTTGCCATAGTCGGTCATAATGGTTCAGGAAAATCAACAATGGCAAAGTTGCTGAATGGCCTACAGTTTCCTAAAGAGGGGGAAATTACAGTTTGTGGCATCAAGCTGGATGAGAACTCGATTTGGGATATTCGTAGAAAAATTGGTATGGTATTTCAAAACCCTGATAACCAGTTTGTTGGGACGACCGTTCAAGATGATGTGGCTTTTGGTTTAGAAAACTTTGGGGTTCCAAGAGAAGAAATGGTCCAAAGAGTTGAGGATTCATTAAAAAGAGTTAAAATGGATCAATTTCTATATCAAGAGCCCCATCATCTATCCGGCGGTCAAAAGCAACGAGTTGCGATTGCAGGTGTTCTGGCTTTAAGGCCTGAAATTATTATATTAGATGAGGCAACCTCAATGCTTGACCCTCGAGGCAGAGAAGAAGTGTTGGAAACAGTGAGGCTTTTAAAAGAAGAAAAGTTATTAACTGTTATTTCCATTACACATGACTTAGACGAAGCTGCAAAAGCTGATCGAATTATCGTTATGAATCAAGGTGAAGTCTATCGTGAAGGTACTCCGGAAGATATTTTTGTGATGGATGAGGAACTGGTTCAACTAGGGTTAGATATACCGTTCTCTGTAAAAATGAGCAAAGCATTTAGACAACATGGCATACATGTATCAAAGCATTATCTTTCCGAGGAAGAGTTGGTGACAGAGCTATGGACATCTCACTCTCGCATGTAGAATACCGCTATCAAGCCAATACTCCATTTGAAAGATTGGCGATTCAAGATGTATCGATTGATATACCCTCTGGAACATATCTTGCTTTAATCGGTCATACCGGATCTGGAAAGTCCACTGTATTGCAGCACTTAAATGCCCTTCTTGTACCAACGTCTGGCTCAGTTAAAATTGGTGATCAAGAAATCAAGGCGCGTCAAAAAAATAAAAACCTAAAACCAATCCGTCAACGTGTGGGGATTGTATTTCAGTTTCCCGAACATCAATTGTTTGAGGAGACAGTGGAAAAGGATATTATTTTTGGACCAATGAATTTCGGGGTTTCCGAAGCGCAAGCAAAGCAAAGAGCCCGGGTAGCTTTAAAACAAGTGGGTCTTGGTGAAGAGATCTTAGAAAAATCACCATTTGATCTATCGGGTGGGCAAATGCGTCGGGTTGCGATCGCAGGCGTTTTAGCAATGGAACCAGATATTATAGTGTTAGACGAACCAACAGCAGGATTGGATCCACGAGGCCGAAAAGAAATTATGGATATGTTTTACGCGCTCCATAAGGAAAGACAGCTTTCGACGATTCTCGTTACCCACAGTATGGAGGATGCTGCCAGGTATGCAGATCAAATAGTCATTATGCAGCAAGGTAAAGTTGTCAATAAAGGAACACCTGAAGAAATTTTCACCAATCCTACAGAATTAGTGAAGATGGGTCTGGATGTTCCTGAAGTGGTAAGGTTTCAGCTGAAGCTTGAAGAAAAGCTCGGTAGGCAACTAGGGAAAATTTATCTATCCATTGATGAACTATCTACGGCAGTAGCAGAGTTTTTAGCCGGAGGTGTCCGATCATGATGGAAAAAATGATCTTTGGACGATATGTTCCAGCGGATTCACTGATCCATAAAATGGACCCCCGTTCAAAGTTATTAGTCATATTTTTATTTGTTTGCATTATTTTTTTGGCCAATAATTTTATTACCTATGCACTTATTGGAATTTATACATTTTTAATGCTTGCCTTATCAAAAATTCCTGCCCGTTTTTTATTTGGAGGACTAAAGCCTGTCTTATGGTTGGTGATCTTTACTTTCGTATTGCAGTTGTTTTTTACGAAGGAAGGACATTTAGTCTATCATTGGGGAGTTATTCATATCTACGATGAAGGTATTAGGATGGGAATTCTAATATCATTAAGGTTTTTATTCTTGATTCTAATGACCTCTTTATTGACGCTAACCACTACGCCAATTGAGATTACTGATGGCATGGAAACTCTATTGCAACCGTTAAAAAAGGTGCGGTTTCCTGTTCATGAAATGGCACTCATGATGTCGATTTCCTTACGTTTCATCCCAACCCTTATGGAGGAAACCGATAAGATCATGAAGGCACAAATCGCCAGAGGTGTCGAATTTGCCAGTGGGCCGGTCAAGGAACGAATTAAAGCTGTTATTCCTTTATTGATACCGCTGTTTGTCAGCTCGTTTAAGCGGGCTGAAGAACTGGCAATTGCCATGGAAGCAAGGGGGTATCGCGGCGGTGAGGGACGTACTAAATACCGCCAGCTGAGCTGGAAAGCAGCAGATACCTTCCAATTGGTGATATTAGCGGGCTTAACGATCCTTTTGGTTTTATTTCGGACTTAATGAGGGGTAATCATGCAGAGATACAAGGCAATCATTGCATATGACGGGACCGGGTTTAACGGATATCAAGTTCAGCCAAAGGGACGGACTGTCCAGGGGGTCCTTGAGTCGGTTTTAACAAAAATGCATAAAGGGATTGAAGTGAAAGTTTCAGCCTCAGGGAGAACGGATGCAGGAGTCCATGCAAAGGGACAAGTCATTCATTTTGATTCCCCACTTTCAATTCCTGAAGAGAAATGGGTGATTGCTTTAAATTCCCTGCTTCCGGAAGAAATCTCTATTCTCTCTGTTGAAAGGGTTCTGGATTCTTTCCATGCCCGATTTGCAGCAATGGGGAAGGAATATCGCTATCAGCTGAATTTATCTTCAGAGCGTGACCCGTTTCTTCGGAATTGGGCCTATCAATATCCTTATCGTCTGAAAGTCGAAGATATGGAAAAAGCAAGCCGGTATTTTCTGGGTACCCATGATTTTACTAGCTTTTGTTCCGCAAAATCAGAGGTTGAAGATAAAATCCGTACTATTGAGTCCATTGAGTTTATACAGGATAAGAAACTTTTGACGCTCCGATTTGTCGGAAATGGCTTTTTGTACAATATGGTTCGAATTCTAGTGGGAACATTATTAGAAGTAGGCGCTGGCGATCGTAGGCCGGAGGAAATCCTGGAAATCTTAGAAAAAAAGGATCGAGGTTACGCAGGCAAGACTGCCCCAGCCCATGGATTGTACCTTTGGAAAGTTTATTATTAAAACAACCTAACCTGGTGTAACATTTTTCTTGACAATTATGGCAGGAGTATTTATTATATTATATGTGTGTGTTTTTAATCCCACGATAAAGCCCCGGAAAGTCTTAATCGTGATTGAAAATATATGATTGTAAAAAAATGAAACGCACAAATGCAGATCGGTTTATTCCCCGGAACAGGATAAACAGGATTTCGCCCATTACCGTGCGAAAAAAATATCTTTACAGATTTAATTAGGAGGTAAACTCATGCGTACAACGTTTATGGCAAATGCCAACAATATCGAGCGTAAATGGTACGTAGTTGATGCAGAAGGCAAAACTCTTGGACGTCTTGCTTCTGAAGTTGCATCAATCCTACGTGGTAAACATAAGCCAACTTACACACCACATGTGGACACTGGTGACCATGTGATCATTCTTAATGCTTCTAAGATCCAATTAACTGGTAACAAATTAAATGACAAAATCTACTACCGTCACAGCTTACACCCAGGTGGTTTAAAGCAAAGAACGGCTCTTGAAATGCGTACTAACTATGCTGAGAAAATGATTGAGCTTGCTATTAAAGGCATGCTTCCAAAGAATTCTCTTGGACGTCAAATGTTCAAAAAGTTACACGTATACGCTGGTGCAGAGCATGCGCACCAAGCACAAAAACCTGAAGTTTACGAACTTCGCGGTTAATTAAGAGGGAGGAAATTAACTTGGCACAAGTTCAATATATTGGTACTGGCCGCCGTAAGAGCTCTGTCGCACGTGTGCGCTTAGTTCCAGGCACAGGCAAAATTGTCATTAATGGTCGTGACATCGAAGAATATATCCCATTTGAAGCTTTACGTGTTGTTGTAAGACAACCATTAGTAGCTACTGAAACTGTAGGCAGCTACGATGTTCTTGTAAACGTAAGCGGCGGTGGTTACACTGGTCAAGCTGGCGCAATCCGCCACGGTATTGCTCGCGCATTACTTCAAGTTGACCCTGAATACCGTCCAACATTAAAGCGCGCTGGTTTATTAACTCGCGATGCACGTATGAAAGAACGTAAGAAATACGGTCTTAAAGGTGCTCGTCGTGCGCCTCAGTTCTCAAAGCGTTAATTTTTTGCGAACTCACAAAGACTCTCAGTCATATTTGGCTGGGGGTCTTTTTTATGTTTGAAAAGAGCTTTTGACCACATTTTGACCGCGGAATATTTTTTGACCACGATTGACCACCAATTATAGCTCAATGAACTTGTGAAACTTTGCGGCTGTTTGCTCTTCTAAGGTGTTGGTAACATAAATTGTTATTGGATGAAGAATGTGTATTTTTGATTAATCTGTCCAATATATCATTTGGAGAAGGTAATCGAGGAGGAACGGGATTGAGACGGGTACCCTAGCTGTTAATGGGATTAACCCAACTGACCGGACTGGATCCGGAATGTTCAATTTTTTAAGCACAGGATGATAAGTATACGCATATTCTTTATAAAAAATGAGAGTGTTTTTATGTAGTAAGATCAACAGGTAAATGTTCAACAAATCGATATAACAAATTCGGATGAATTATATAAATAAACGATTTTCATAAAAGGGATCTAGTGAGCTCTATTGAGGTCAAAAATGGTGGGTGATATGAAGGCCATTTCTTACAGTACTAATAAAGCAGGTTAATTAAGGACCTGGCGTAATAAAAAAAATAACTTAGGATTTAGGAAGGAGATTTAAATGAATAAGAGTACCAATAGTTCTATTTATATCTTATCAGGTCCATATGGAGTTGGTAAATCTACCCTCACAAAGGTACTTGCTGCGGATATGGAAAAAGTCTCAGTAATTGAAGGGGATATAATTAAAAACATGCTCCTAGGAAAAGAGATACCACCGTTGGAAAAAAAGCAATTAATGTGGAAAAATATCCTTTCCTTAACGCAGAATTCTATTGAAAATAATATTAATGTAATAATCGATTATGCAAATTTTGGAGAATCATTGCAGTGGTTCTACCAACAAATTTTTGAATTAAATGTAAAAATTTATTATGTTATATTAAGGGCAAACAGGGATACACTTATTAATCGATTAAATAAAAGAGGAGACGATTATTTAATAGAAGGTTCCTTATATCTACTAGACCAATTTGAAAAAGAATTAGCAAACAAAAACCATCTCTATGACACCACGAATAAACAGCCAGTTGAAATTATTAATGATTTAAAAAGTATTATGGAACAATTTGTCCTTAACTTTGCTTAACAAAAAATTAAAATGGTTTGAATGATGATAAAAGTTAACGCGTTTCAGAAAAAAGGGATGACAATGCTTGTGCTTTCTTAGTTTCCCATGTCATAGATTTAGAAGGAACGTCAAATGCTTCATTTTTAAAATATCTATGTCAGAAATTTTATTAGACCAGTATTAACTTTTTTATAACTACGTTTTGACCAAAATTCAATTCCTCTACGACCTTTATAACTTCCACTCTATCCGCTCTTTTTACCCATCTGTTACTGTAAAAGGTTTTTCATAGTAATTTAGATAAACCTCTCCTCTAATTCTTTAACACTGTCTTCTGTTTCATATAAAAAAGAAGAATGTATTTGACTTAATTTCAAGATTAAACTTCACCTGTAATTTTTAATCACATTAATAAAGTTCTTTAAAAGAGATGTTTTTTCCATTTCCTTTCAACATGTATTTATACCTGAACAATTTTAAGGTCCGTACATATGTTATTAAAGTAATTAAAAGGAGGGAAGACATGAAAGTTGTAATTTTAGCTGGAGGATTTGGAACAAGAATCAGTGAAGAAACGCACTTAATACCCAAACCTATGATAGAGATTGGTGATAAACCGATCCTATGGCACATTATGAAGTTGTACTCTAGTTATGGTTTTAACGAATTCATTATCTGTTTAGGGTATAAAAGTCATGTTATAAAAGAGTACTTTTCAAACTATACTCTCAATCATTCAGACGTAACCTTTGATTTTCAAAATGCAAATAGCTGTACTATTCATCAGAATTATACTGAACCATGGAAGGTGACTTTAGTTTATACAGGTTTAAACACATTGACAGGTGGTAGGATCAAGAGAGTCCAAAATTATATTGGTAATAACCCTTTTATGCTGACTTATGGAGATGGAGTTGGCGATATTGATATAAAAGAATTAGTTAAGTTTCATCGATCTCATGGAAAATTGGCTACAGTAACAGCCACACAGCCGAAGGGAAGGTTTGGAGCTTTGTCTTTGTCTTCGGATCAAAGAGTAGACAACTTTCAAGAAAAGCTAAAAGGTGATGGCGGTTGGATAAATGCTGGATTTTTTGTTTTGCAGCCAGAAGTATTTCAGTATTTAAACAATGGTGATCAAACAACATTTGAAAAAGAACCACTAGAGAAACTTGCTGAAGATGGCCAATTAATGGCATTTAAACATACTGGTTTTTGGCAGCCTATGGACACGTTAAAAGATAAGAAGTATTTACAAGAGATTTGGGATTCGAATAAAGCCCCTTGGAAAATATGGAATTAATAAAAATGGAGCTGTATACAATTGAAAAATGGAAAACGTACGATCTATCAGACAGACCTTCAATATATCTTCAGTAGTCTTACACAGTCCGAAAAAGAAAAATTGAAGGATGCGTCAATTTTGGTGACGGGCTGTGCTGGATTTTTAGGTTATTATTTAGTGTCTTTTTTATCTGAGTATTCGGATGAATTGGGTGTTAGAAAGATAATTGGAATTGACAATTTTAAACTAGGAAAGCCTAAATGGATTACAGATATAAACAAATCAAATCCTAAGATTGAATTATATACTTTTGATATTACTGAGTTTTCACTATTTGACACAACTAAAATTGCCGAAGTTGACTTTATTATCCACATGGCTTCTATTGCTTCACCGACCTATTATAGAAAATTCCCCTTGGAAACCGTTGATGCAAATGTTTGGGGATTAAGAGCATTGCTTGATTTTTATAAGGATAAAGACATTAAAGGATTTTTATTCTTCTCAAGCAGCGAAATTTATGGTGACCCTTATCCAGAGTATATCCCGACTTCCGAGGATTATCGAGGAAATGTGGCAATGATAGGACCACGTGCATGCTATGACGAGGCAAAAAGGTTTGGAGAAACGCTTTGCTATTTATATGCTGAAAAATTTAACATGCCAATTTCGATTGTCAGACCATTTAATAATTACGGACCTGGAATGAGATTGAATGATAAGCGGGTACCGGCCGATTTTGCAAAAGCAGTTATGGAAAATCAAAAAATAATCATGCATTCTGACGGAAATCCAACTCGAACATTTTGTTATGTGACAGATGCTATCACTGGTTATTTAAAGGCTCTCCTATATGAACCCTTTGACTACTTTAATATAGGAATTGATAAGCCCGAAATTTCAATTAAAGAATTGGCCCGCATTTATAAGGATGCAGGATCAGCTATTTTTAATTTCAATCAATCGATAGAATTTAAGGAATCGGAGGAAAAAAGTTATTTAACACATAATCCTTTAAGAAGATGCCCTAACATTGCAAAGGCCAGAAAACTTTTATTTTTTTCTCCTTCCATTTCAGTCGTAGAAGGTGTGAATCGCTTTCTAACCTTTTTAAAAGAAAGAGGGGACATTCATTGATTACTGTTATCGGCCTTGGTTTTGTTGGATTGACAACAGCTTTAGGCTTTAGCGATAAAGGATATAGTGTTTATGGTTATGATATTGATCAAAAGAAAAAAGAGATGTTAACAAAAGGGAATATTCCTTTTTATGAACCTTATCTTAATGAGAAATTAAATCAGCATTTAAATATAGGATTTAAGATTGTAGATGATTTACAGGAAGCTGTTGACAATAGTGAAGTGATCTTTCTTTGTGTAGGAACCCCAAGTAAAATAGATGGAAGTGCACATTTAGGTTATATTTTCGATGCTATTAAAAGTATAACTGCATGTATAAAAAAGCCGAATTTTAAGGTGTTAGTCATAAAATCGACTATTCCTCCATCTACAACAAGTGAAAGGATTAAACCATATATAGAAAATCTAGGTTTTAAGGTCGGTGTTGATATTGGCTTAACCAATAATCCTGAATTTTTAAGAGAAGGTTATGCCTGGGAAGATTTTATGAATCCAGATCGTATTGTAATTGGTCAGGAAGAAGATAAGAGCGGACAGTACGTGGAAAGTATTTATCAGTCATTTAACGTCCCAATCTACAGGGTTAGTTTAAATACGGCAGAATTTATTAAGTATTTATCTAATACTTTACTAGCGACTCTTATTAGTTTTGCAAACGAACAGTCATTAATCGCTAAGTATATTGGAGATATAGATATAAAAAAATCATTTCAAGTTTTGCACCTTGATAAAAGATGGTTTGGTGCGCCATCCAATATGACGTCCTATGTTTATCCAGGTTGTGGTTTTGGAGGGTATTGTCTTCCAAAGGATACGATGGCATTAGTTAATCAGGCATTAAAAAACTCCTACTCACCAGAACTATTAAAAGGAACCTTAAATGTAAATGAAACAATGAAAGAATTTGTTGTTAATGATGTGGCAGGAAAAGTAACGGAGAAAGAGCATATAGGAATTCTCGGTTTAGCATTCAAGCCAAATTCAAATGACATAAGGGATACACCAGCAAAATCAATTATTGATGGCTTGTTACGAAAAGGATATAAAAATATTATCGCTTATGACCCGATGGCCATTGAAGAGTTTAAAGAGGCATATAGCCTTCCGATTGAATATTCTTCTGACTTAAAATCATTACTTGCGAAAGTCAATCATGTTGTTATTTTAACAGCTTGGGATGAATTTTTACTAAATCAAGAATCAATAAAAAAGAAGAATGTTTTTGATTATCGTTATATATATGATTAAACAACTATTAGGAAAAACTGCTTGATTACCCGTATTTAAGGAAAAATTAATTTGGAAGGAGTTTGGGCAGTTGAAACACTATTATTGTTCAACGTTTAGTAAAGATTATGCTTATAAAGGTTTATTATTATACAATTCTCTAGAAAAACATGATAAAGACTTTGAATTTTTTATGATTTGCCTTCATGAAGAGGCAAAAAAAATATTTGAGAAAATGAACCTAGCTCATGCAACGATCATAAGCATGGAGGAAATTGAAAAGGAAGACAAGACCTTACTTTCCGTAAAGAACTCCCGAAATGACAAGGAGTATATCTGGACATCTAAGGCATCAATATGTCTGTTTTTATTTAACCAGTTTTCCGAAATTAATCATATTGTATGGCTAGATGGTGATACTTTGTTTCTCTCCGATCCCGAACCTATCTTTACCGAATGGGGAGACTACTCTATTACGCTGACTGAGGAAAAATGGCGTGAAGAACATAAATTCTTGGGTGATACTAACGGTGTCTTTAATACGGGTTATATGGGCTTCAAAAGAGATGATCATGCACTCGAGTGTCTCCAATGGTTTAGACAGAAGTTGATAGAATGGTGTTTTGATAAGTGGGAAAATGGACTTTGGAGTGATCAAGTATATGTAAACGATTGGACGAAAAGATTTAAAAATGTAGGAATAATTGAAAATATAGGAGTTAATCTTACTCCTTATATCATAAATTATCGGTTCAATGAAAGTTCAGTCATTCATTCAGGTAATGATATTTATATCGACAATGAAAAAGTTATATTTTTCCATTATTACGGATTTAAATATTATGATGGCAATGTGTTTGATATATGCAACTATGTAATGAATCAAAGGGATGAGGTGATTAAACATCTTTATATTCCCTATTTAAATGCTTGCAATGAAATAATGGATAAGATTAAAGCTGTCGAAAGTAACTTTAATATCGAAAAAAACAGCAAAGACTACCATGTTAGAAATTACTTTAACCTTCAAGTTAACCTGGCCACTGAGCAAATATATAACATCTGTACGATAATAAGCCAAAAACACCTGGCGCAAGGTTTAGCACTTTATCGTTCCCTCAAAAAGCATACATCGAATTTTCGACTTTGGATTTGTTGTCTAGATGATAGCACCTATTCCCTACTAAATAAAATGGATTTGGATCATGTCGTTCTCATTACTTTAAAAAATATTGAGGGCAAGGAGTTATTAAGTATTAAAGATAGCAGAAGTTTCGATGAGTATTGCCGAACCTTAAAAGCTCCATTTATTTCATATGTATTAAAAAATAACTATAATATAAATTCTGTTATCTATACAGACGCCGATATGTACTTTTTCAGGGATGTCAAAAATTTATTTAATGAGTTGAATCAACAGCACCCCGTTTTTATAGTTCCACGAAGGGCTTCCGCTGAAGATGAAAAAAACTATGGGGCTTATGATGCTGGACTTATAGGATTTCAGAGGAATGAAATCTCGTTTGAATGTCTTTTTAAATGGAGGAAAGATTGTGTAAAATGGTGTTTTGATAAAGTTGAGGATGGGTACTGGGCGGATCAAAAATATTTGGATCAATGGGTTCAAAGTTTTCCAGCCGTTAAAGTTATAGAGAACCCTGATAGGACTGCGGGTCCTTGGAACGCAAAAGAAAGCTTATTCACTATTAAAGATAATGAACTATTTCACAACAACGATAAACTGATAGCATTTCATTACAACGGGTTTGTCATCATGAATCATGAAGAATTTGATTTTTGTAAAACAAATGTCTTAAGTGAAAATATGATAAATTCCATTTATTTTCCGTATGTTAAAGCTGTTAGAGAAGAAATGGATGTTATAAAGTCGCTAAATGGGCAGTCTTATGAGGATGAAAAAAACAATTATGCACGAGATAAAGCTTTAAACTATTTTCATGCCGAATAACTGAAATTCCGGCTTTTAAGAAAAAGATGATTAATTTTGTCATTGCCTCGATCTTGGTCAAGATCTTTAATAAACATTTTGAGGGATATAAATAGTAAGCTTATCTTTAAGCGGGAGAGGTTATTGTGGAAAATCACTTTAATAATCAGAGGGTTCTGATTACAGGGGCGAATGGATTTATTGGATCTCATGTAGTCCAAAGAATGGTACAAGAAAAAGCTCTTGTATCAGTAATAGTTAGAGAATCATCTGATTTATGGAGAATTGAAGAATTAAAAAAAGATATCGATATTCAGCTAGTGGATTTAAGAGATACTTTATCAATTGATAAGTGTGTTAAACAAATTAAACCCGATTTTATTTTTCATGTTGGTGCTTATGGAGTAGATTCAAGGCAAAAGGATTATTATATTGCAGCTAGCACAAATATCATTGGGACAATGAATTTGCTGAATTCTGTTAAAGATATAGGGTGCAAGAAGTTTATTAATGTTGGCACATGTATGGAGTACGGTGATAAAACCGAGATTATTCAGGAGAATTCTTGTCTAAAACCTGATAGTATTTACGGAAGTACTAAAGCATCAGCCTCGATCATTGCACACCAAATTGCGGCTGAAAACAATATAAATCTTGTTACTTTAAGACCTTTTGGGATATTTGGTGAAAAGGAAGGAAGTCATAAATTCTTTCCCTATATTATTCTTTCGATTTTAGAAGGCAAAGAAGTGAATTTAACACCTTGTGAACAATACCGGGATTATTGTTATATAGAAAATAT
The DNA here is from genome assembly GCF_051233465.1 of Neobacillus solisequens. Classification (NCBI taxonomy): domain Bacteria; kingdom Bacillati; phylum Bacillota; class Bacilli; order Caryophanales; family Bacillaceae; genus Neobacillus; species Neobacillus solisequens. The sequence goes on from NZ_JBKFGJ010000028.1 coordinate 60,206, forward strand.
CATGGATGGATTTGTTTTGGCCGCCAAAAACGAAGATATTAAAAATGAGATATTCAATATTGGTAGTGGTGAAATTTTCAAATTAAAGCATTTTGTAGACATTATTTACAAAGAGGTGGGACTAAAGAACCAACCAAACTATGGAGCATTACCTTACAGAACAAATGAAGTTTGGAGACAACAGCCTGATACAACTAAAATTAAGAGCCTTTTAAATTGGCAGCCTAATGTAAGCCTCGAGGAGGGAATCAAAAGAACAATTAACTGGTATCAGGCAAATAAAGAGAAATTTATCGGAACAAAGAGATAAGGAGAAGGCGGTAAATGTTAACAATGAACTAAAATCTTGAAAATAATGTTCCTTGTTGACGATTGTGTATTATTTGAAGCGGAAGGTATACAGTATATTACTAGTAGTTTAACCTCTTTTTCGATTCTAGAGCGGAGAGGAAGTGTGAGGATGGAAAACGGGTATGAATTAATTTCTGTAAAACCTTTTGAGGATAAGCGAGGAAGTCTCAAAAAAATTTTAATGGAGAGCCAGCTTAAGGAAAATGAAAAAATGGAAGAGGTTTACTTGTTATATTCCGAAAAGGGGAGCGTTAGAGGAAATCATTATCATAAAAAAACGTTAGAGTATTTTGTGATCGTTAGTGGAAAGGCAAAAGTTGCGTTAAAGAATTTGGAGACAGGAACTTTAAAAGAACTCTATATTTCGGCGGAAGATAATGTGGTTTTAAAAGTAACGCCACAGGTAGTCCACGCCTTTAAGAATGAAGAGGCTCAGCAGTTAATAATGCTTGCCATATCTTCGAAAGAATATAATGAACTGGATACAGACACATTCCCGATGGATATCTTACAATAGGACCGAAATAAAAATTATTTATTTTCACAATACCAAAAAAGGTCTTTAAAATGAGGCTTTCTAAGGTATTGTTTTGATCTGTGTTTTTCCATATCTTATATATATAAAAAGAGCGTAAAAAATACGGTCTTAAAGGTCCTCGTCGTGCGCCACAGTTCTCAAAACGTAAATGATCGACGTTTCAAAAGACTCTTTTCACTTATGTGGAAAGGGTCTTTTTTATTTATGAATATAACTTTTGACCACGGAAAATTAATCGAACACATGAACATTTTTTTAACTCAATTTACTTCTGAGATTTTTGTGCCGTTTGGTTTTTAACTTGGTTATTTTCGTATGTTTTTAATGCTATTGATCCAGAAGACCGTGATAAATCTTGTAGATTAGCCCTTCATAATGTTCTTCGTTAACAATTTTCTGCTAAAGGGATAATTAGATCTAGGGCTATGGTATCTTTTTCTATTCTTTTATTCAAAAAGCTATGTTAAACAGCACCGTTGATTGGAGCCGAAGGCACGAATACTCTCGAAAATGCTTTCGCATTTTCTTCGTGCGTAGGCGGATTAAAGGAAGCCATTCAAAGTCCTGTGGGAGTACGGTTCTAGGGGACCCCATAGGTCAAGCGCCGAAACGCCCACGAACCACACGCGCCTAGAGCGGAAAGCAACAGACAAGTTTAACGAAGAAATTCAAAAAAAAGATGCTGATGAGGTTCATCAACATCAAAAAGTTAGAGCCCAGAAAAACTATTCCATATACTTTATCTGACAAGCTTGATTAAAGAGAGTATGGAATCTTTCAATTCTAATAAATCAGCACTTGCAAAACTAACATTAACCCACCAAAACCTAGAACAAAAAGGACAACAGGCCAAACGAATCTAAACCAATGAGAATACTTCATATTCAACATTTGTAAAGTCGCCATTACTAATCCGGTTGGTGCTAAGAAAAGCATAGCATACTGTCCAAATTGATAAGCAGTAACAATGACAAACCGTGGGATATCCACCGTATCAGCTAAAGGAGCAAGGATCGGCATAGAAAGAACAGCTAATCCGGATGACGACGGAACGATAAATCCAAGGACAAAAAAGATGAATAACATGGCAAGAATAAATATCGGCCCACTTACATGCGAAACAAGTGAAGATGAAAATTGAAGGATCGTATCAGAAATCAAGCCTTCATTCATGACGATATTAATTCCTCGGGCAAGACCAATAATTAAGGAAACACCCACTAAACTCGATGCACCATTTACAAAGGCATCGACAACACCTTTCTCGCCTATACCGTTTTTTCCAGTAGCAGTTAAGAACATAATAATAATAGCAAATGTTAAGAATGAAGCAGCCATGGTAGGGAACCACCAGCCCTGAGACATAACACCCCATACCATAAGTGGGAATCCCACAACAAACAATGTCAATATAATTTTTTTACGCACTGTAAATGAAGTATTTTCGTTTCCTTCAGTCGATGCTACAGACCACATTTTATTGAATTCATCACGATCTTCAAAAGAATAAGAGAACGTAGGATCAGCTTTCACTTTTTGGGAATACCAACGTATATAAAGGACGACAAATATGGCCGCAATAGCTAACCCACCAATCCGCCAAGTAAGACCTTGAGTGAAATTGATTCCTGCGGCATTAGATGCAATGACCACGGAAAAAGGATTAATTGTCGAAAAGCAGGTACCAATTGAACTTGCTAAGAATATAGCCCCTACACAGACGATAGAATCATACTCCATCGCTAAAAAGACAGGAACTAAAATGGGATAAAAGGCTACGGCTTCTTCCTCGATCCCGCATAACGTTCCACCTAAAATCATTAAAATCGAGACCAAGAAAATTAAAAGGAACTCACGTCCTTTCGTTTTTTTCGTCAAAGCTAAAAGACCAGATTCGAACGAACCACTTGCCTTAACAACACCAATCAAACCGCCTAAAACAAAAATAAATACCATAATATCAACAGCCTCTATTGTCCCGCGAATCATACTGTTTGTAATGGTTTCGGGTCCTGCAGGCTTCTGTTTTAATCTTTTATATGTATTTGGAACAGAGACCGGTTTCGTTATTCCTCCTGAAGTGAACTGTTTGATGTCAATCTTAACACCAAGTTTGTTAAGTTCTTCTTGCGTACTAGGAATGGTTTTGACTTTTCCATATGGATCAGTAATTTGCAATTTAGAACTAGATGAATCATAGGATAACTTTGAATAAGACCCTGCTGGAATAGCCCATGTTGCAATCACAGCAACAATCGTTAAGAAAAACAAGATGACAAATGCTCCGGGCATTCTTAATTTAAACTTCTTTTTTGGACCCTTTTCTTTGCTGGAATCTACATTGTTCATAAATTCATCTGTGTTTTTTGCGACGCTTACAGTATTCATAAGGTCATCTCCCCTGTAAAAATATAATTGTATAAGGGGTTCACAAATATTTCATTGTTTGTGAAACCATTTACAATCTATAATTTAAGTGTATTTAGAGGCTTCAAAAAACTTCAAAAAGATTAGACAAGTTTTTTGGGGGGGAGGGATTTTTATTCCGTTTTTTTCTCACAACATCAATCAAGATAAAATCAAGAGAATAAGCGTTGCTGCAACTTGTATCGCATTGTCAGCACAAATTAATTTAACGTTTTTTGTAGATGGCTTCATTTTAACCCTTGCCGTTATCTTATTACCCATTTTTTTATATTTTAATGATGATATAAATCCAATACCGTTAACACTTGGAATTGCGTTTGCTTCACCTTTTTTCAGAGGAATTCTTCTCTTTATCACCAATAATTATGCTCTCGAAACAATTGCTCAGTATATATTTACCGATATTGCTTTTTATCTCTGTTACGGATTTGTGTACTATTTTTTATACTGGCATCGCGCATATCGCAATGATAGTTCTTTCTTTTTTACTATTTTGCTATGTGACTATGTTTCAAATATTTTAGAAGTTAGTCTGCTGTTAAATTTTTCAAATTATAGTCTGCGTTTATTTAAAATATTGTTTTTAGTAGCGTTGCTACGCAGTCTTATTAGCTGCTTTATTGCATTTTTGTATCATTATTTTACGCTTATGATACGAAAAAAGAGTCATGAGCAGCGGTACTATAACTTTTTGTGGTCAGTTTCAGCAGTTAAAAGTGAAGTATATTTTATGAATAAGAATATTAACGAAATCGAAAGAATCATGAAAAATGCGTATTTACTCAATAAAGAGCTCTATAATGAAAACCCCTCCAGCAAAAATGGAAGTATTGCGTTAGATATTGCCAGAGACGTGCATGAAGTAAAGAAGGACTATCAAAATGTTATCAAAGGTCTGGGGAGTTATTTTGAAGTAGAAGAGGACTCATTGCGATTAAGTGACATACTAAAAATCGTCTTAATGCATTCGCGCAGTCTTATTAGAGAAAGGAAATTGGATATTTTAATAACGGTCAAGAACCAAATTGATCTAAGAATCAATGATCATTACTACTTGGTTTCGATTTTGTCGAATATGATTGCAAATAGCATTGATGCAATAGGAAATCAACATGGAGGATCGATAACAGTAATTGTTAAGGATCAGGGAGAGCAGTTGCTAATAAGTGTTTCTGACAACGGTCCTGGTATCCCTTCAGAGATCAAAGAAATGATTTTTCAACCAGGATTTTCTACTAAATTTAATCAAGATACTGGAGATGTTTATCGGGGAATTGGGTTGTCGCACGTTAGGATTATTGTGGCAGAACAATTCGGTGGGAAAATAAAAGTTGTTTCTGAAGAAGGAAAAGGAACGATCTTCCTTTTAACGTTTAACAAGGAAAAATTAACTTTGGGGGAACAGTCATGAATTTTTACATTATTGACGATGATCTTGCAGTCACTATGATCTTACAAAGAATCGTGGAAGAAGACATGATCAATCAGGTAGTCGGAACATCGGTATCGCCAAAAATTGCCTTGAATGAACTGATGCTGCTGAATGTTGATATTGTATTAGTAGATTTGTTAATGCCCGAACTAAATGGTATTGCCTTAGTTGAAGCGCTTTGCAAGGTAAAACCTGAGTTGAAATTTATTATGATTTCTCAAGTACGAGATAGTGAATTGCGAGAAGATGCTTATAAAGCTGGAATCGAATTTTTTATCGATAAACCCATCAATATAATTGAAGTCCGGACAATTGTTAATCGTGTAAAACAAAGTATTCTGATGGAACAAAAACTGAAAAAAATTCAAAACTTATTAGGGGCTTCTTCAAATGGCTATCCAAATTTAAATTCAAATCATTTTAGTGAAACCAAACAGAAGGTACGATCTATTCTGGCGTTTTTAGGTATAACTTCTGAAGCGGGTTCTGCTGATATATTAAATATTAGTCAAGTGATGATCGAACAAAATATTTCTTTTAACTTTATCAACTTTGATAAACAATTTGCTTTAGACTCTCATGAAAAGAAAATTATTTTTCAGCGTGTTAGACGAGCGATAAAAAAAGGAATGGTAAATATCGCTAATTTATGTCAAGATGATTTTGAAAATGAATTAACTATTGAGTGTGCGAACACTCTTTATGGGTATAAAAATATCCACAAAGAGATTCTCTTTTTGGAAGGAAAGTCGTCAACAGGAGGCAAAGTATCCCTAAAGCAATTTTTTGATGGCTTAGTCATGCAAGCCAATAATTAATTGTAGTTTTAGGGGTTCCACTCATAGCCATCAAGTAAAAAAAGTAAGTCCAACTAATGACCCGTTTTTATGTCTTAAAAAGGGCACCCACAACAGCGGGTGCCCTTCCTTCATTATTGTAAAATGACGGTTCCAGTTTTTCCTTGGAGTGCGTCTTTTGCTTTGTTAAGTGAAGTGACAATTGATTTTCTGCCCATTTTGGATTTTGTAAATTGCATGGCTGCTTTTACTTTTGGCAGCATAGAGCCAGGGGCAAATTGTCCTTCTTCGATATACTTTTGTGCTTCTTCTAATGTGATGCTGGCAAGGTTTTTTTGGTTCGGTTTGTTAAAGTTTATGGCGATTTGTTCTACCGCTGTTAAGATGACCAGTTCGTCGGCGTCAAGCAGTTCTGCAAGTTTTTCAGATGCTAAATCTTTATCGATTACAGCAGCTACGCCTTCGAGTGTGCCATCTTCTTTTTCAATGACAGGCACGCCACCGCCACCAACGGTGATGACAACATGGCCGGCATCTACCATTGTTTTAATGATTTTTTCTTCTACCACCGCTATTGGTGCTGGGGAGGCCACTACTCTTCGATAACCACGGCCGGCATCTTCCTTCATCACGTAGCCTTTTTCTTCTTGAAGCTTCATAGCTTGTTCTTGTGAGAAGAAGGAGCCAACAGGTTTGGTTGGATTTTTGAACCCAGGGTCGTTAGGATCTACTACCACTTGAGTGATGATGGAGGCCACGTCGCGTTGGATGCCTCTTCCTCTCATTTCTTCCCTGATTGCCTGTTGCAGGTGATAGCCAATATAGCCTTCACTCATGGCGCCGCATTCTGGAAATGGCATCACCGGTTTGCCGCCATCCATTGTATTGGCCGCTTCATAAGTTGCCACGATCTGTCCTACCTGCGGACCATTTCCATGAGCAACAATGACTTCATGTCCTTCCTCGATTAAATCAACAATTGGTTTTGCCGTTTCTTTGCAGGTGAAAAGCTGTGCTTCTGCTGATGTATCTTTTGGGTTTGCCTGAAGTGCATTTCCTCCAAGCGCTATAACAATTCTTGACATAATTCTACTCCTCTATCTATCAATCTTTTACAAGTGGGCATAAATTAAGGCTGGCGTGTGAACCCCAACCTTTATATTAAAATTCTAAAATTATCGAGTTACTGCTTAAGCGGTCTTATTTGTTCGTAATCTTAATTTATATAGTTGCCACCATAACTGCTTTAATGGTGTGCATTCTGTTTTCGGCTTCATCGAAGACAACAGAATGTTTGCCTCTGAATACTTCATCAGTTACTTCTCTGATATCAAGACCCATTGCCTCTTTTCCATTGTTGGCTACCTTCGTTTCAAAGTCATGGAAGGACGGTAAGCAGTGCATGAAGATAACATCTGGATTTTCAGTAGCTTGGATCATTTCTTCGTTCACTCTGAATGGAGTTAGGAGCTCTACGCGTTGGGCGAGTTGATCTTCTTCGCCCATCGATGCCCAAATATCAGTGTAGAGAACGTCTGCTCCTTTAATGGCTTCAATGTTGTCAGATACTTCAATGATGGCACCTGTTTCTTTGGCAACGATTTGTGCCTTTTCAATGATTTCTAGTGATGGCTGCAATTCTTTTGGTCCGAAGGCAACAAAGTGCATGCCCATTTTGGCACAGCCATACATCCAGGCATAGGCCATATTGTTTCGAGTATCACCAACAAAGACTACTTTTGTCTTGCTTAATGGTTTTGCCACATGTTCTTCGATGGTTAGCATGTCTGCCAAAATTTGCGTTGGGTGGTCAACATCTGTTAAACCATTGAATACGGGAACTCCTGAGTGTTTAGCCAAATCTTCCACTACCTTTTGGTCAAAGCCGCGGTATTCGATGCCGTCATAGAAACGGCCAAGAACCTTTGCCGTATCTTCAAGTGATTCCTTTTTCCCCATTTGTGAGCTGTTGGAGTCAAGGAATGTAACACGGGCGCCTTCATCCAATGCGGCCACTTCAAAGGCACATCTTGTTCTGGTTGATGTTTTTTCAAATAACAGCACGATATTTTTTCCCTTAAGGACATCATTATAAATTCCTGAGCGTTTCTTTGCTTTTAAATCATGTGATAAATCAAGCAGATATCTGATTTCCTCCGGTGTGAAATCCATTAATGTTAAGAAACTTCTTCCTTTTAAATTTACTGGCAATTTAAAACTCCTCCTTAGATTTATAGATATATTTAACCATGAAGATACATGGGGATTACTATTTTTTGGGAAAAAATCCCATATGACCCGTCATCATCATAATGAGAGTGATGACTTTGAGGACAACCATGATAATAGCGGCTAGCTTTATCTACCTCTTATAAAAATGAATGGAAATTTTGTGTTTTTACTATGGCTCATTCATTAAAACTTACATTTTCAGCTACAAATTCCTCCATTCTCGCGATATAAAAGCCGATAATTCTAGCTGCAAGTAGGATTATCAGCGGCATGAGGAATTTAAGCTGGCTGTATATTTCTTGACTTTATAATAAATGGCCGTTTCAAAAACAATCAAAAATCATCAAATATCATCATCCATGATTGATAAATTCAAAGTTTCGCCACAATTTTATCCACATGGAATGGTTTTTGAAATGTTTTCAAGGATAAGTAGGAGCAGAAAAGGCGGAGAGAATTCTGATAGAAGTGCTCTCAAGGGTAAGTAGGGCAGAAAAGGCGGAGAGAATTCTGATAGAGGGGTTCTCAAGGGCAAGTAGGAGGAGAAAAGGCGGAAAGAATTCTGATAGAGGGGTTCTCAAGGGCAAGTAGGAGGAGAAAAGGTGGAGAGAATTCTGATAGAAGTGCTACCCAGTGCAAGAAGTACAAAGCCAAGTTTGTTTCCATCTTGCTATGAAAATTTTAAAAATTTCAAGTATTACTATTTACGCATACGAACAGTATAATCAGGAATGGGAGTTGAATGTGATGAACAAAAAAGATATTGCTAATATACGCAAACAATTTAAATTAGATAATCATCGTATGAACATTCGCGAAATCTTCAATGTGTATATGAACAAGGAATCAGGCGAGATCTATCATCAGGTCAGTCAGCCATTTCAAATGTTGGACCGGGAAACACAAGAATTATTTTTGGCCAATTTTAAAAAAGTGTTAACAGGAAATCTTGATGCCAAATTGTTTGAACTTAAATTTAAGAGAGATGTGGATGATAGTTCACAAGAGATTCTTTTCGAAGGTTTAAAAGCAGATTCGGAGGACTGGAAGGATAATATGCTGCAAATGGTGGAGAAAATGTTTGCCAAGGCTACATACGAATTCGATACAGTCGTGACATTTATCCGCGGAGAGATTAGAAAGCCTACTAAGAAAAGGAATTTAGAATCCGAGGAAGGCGGAGACGATGAGGTATATTCCAATGAATTTATCCTTTGCAGCCTGAATAAAACAGATCAGCCGAAAAAAGCGCTGATGTTTGATTATATTGAAAAAGAATATAAGTACTATAATTTCGTGGATCCTATTATCAATTTGGACTCCCCGCTGTCTGGTTTCTTGTTCCCTGCCTTTAATGATAATGCGGCAGATGTGAACCATATTCTTTATTGCGCAGGGAAAGCCAATCAACCAGATCTATCTTTTATCGAAGAAGTCCTTTCTTGTGAAGATATTTTTACGGCCCAGGATGATAAGGACTACTTCGATTTTATTTTAAAAGAAGTCATTGGGGACGAAGTGGATTCGAAAGTGATTTCGAATGTGTATGAGGAAATTGATAAGATCATACAAGAAACGGAAGAAAAAGAAGAAAGTGAAGTCCCAACCCTGGATTATAAGGATATTGAACGGATCTTAACGGTAAGCGGCGTAGAAGATGTCAATACAGACAAAGTGGAACATGCCTTCAAAAGTGTCATCGATGACGAAAAGCATGAGTTCAAAGCAAATAATTTGGTTCCGAAATCGATTAAAATTAGCACCAAAATAGCGAATGTGACGATCAACCCGAAAGATTTGAAACATGTAAAATATATTACCTTTCAAGGGAAACGCTGCCTGTTGTTAGAGGTGGATGAAGAAGTAGTGGTTGAAGGGTTTCGTTTGGAATCAGAAACGTTATAAAAATAAACATGAAATTACCTGCATTCATTTTATATGTTTAGCAGGTAATTTTTTTGAATGATGCTTTTTTGCTTATCAAAAACAGCTATAGGCAACTGTAAGTTTTTTGACTAAGATCATAACAAGAAGGAGTTACCTGATTCTAGGAAAAGTGTTTTGAAAAAAATGAAGGGACTGACGTTTTTCCCCTCATAGTTTATTTTACTAGATCATTTCTCACTGCATATAGGGCGGCCTGTGTCCGGTCAGCTAGCTCCAGTTTGGCCAACAGATTAGATACGTGGGTTTTTACGGTCTTTTCCGTGATAAATAGGGAAGCGGCAATTTCTTTATTGCTCTTTCCACTGGCTATTTCTTTTAAGACATCCAGCTCTCTTTTTGTTAATTCCTCGATTAAATTTTTTTCAGGGTTCCTTTTATTAGACAGGCTGGCAAGTAAATGTGATGTTGCTTTGGGGTGGAGCTGATTTTCTCCATTCATGATTTTTTTAATTGATGAAACCAGTTCATCCGGCTCGATGTCCTTTAATTGGAATCCGGAAGCACCTGCTTCAAGTGCCGGAATGACATGATCCTGGTCGGAAAAACTTGTCAGCATCAAGATTTTAATGTCTGGCTGGGTGGTCTTTATCATTTTTGTTGCTTGGATTCCATCCATTTCCGGCATGACTAGGTCCATTAATATCAAATCAGGCTGTAGCAACTTTGCCTGTTCAACGGCTTCTTTTCCGTTCGAAGCTTCCCCGATAATTTCTAATCCCTGTTGGGTACGCAGGAAAAAGACCAAACCCCTTCGGACAACATGATGATCATCTGCAATTAGAATGCGTATACTCATTGTATTTCCCCCTAAATCGGAATATGGATTCTGATTTCCGTTCCATTTCCTGGATTGCTTTTTAAATGAAAACTCCCATTTAAAGCCTCTGTTCTATTTTTCATGTTTTTTAAGCCCAATGAAGGGATGTCATGCTGTTCACCATAATGGAAACCGCAACCGTGATCTTTGATGAGAAGGGTCACTCCGGACTTGTCTGAGTGAAACTCCAGGTATACATGCGAAGTCTGTGAATGTTTTTTACAATTGGCTAAAGCTTCCTGCCCAATTCGCCAGAGGGTTTCTTCAACCTTTCCGGGAATACTGGATGCGCCTTCGATCTTTGTTTTAATAGTGAGACCGAGCATTTCGGCATAACTTCTTAAGGCACTTACCAGTCCGTTTTCCAGTCCCAGCGGGCGAAGCTGCCAAATTAACGCTCTCATTTCACCAAGTGCTTCCTGTGCTAGGTCTTGGATATAGCTGAAGGTCTGTTTAACCTCATCATTTTGTGTCATTTCCACTCCGGCCCTGGCTGTAAGGCTGAGGGAAAAAAGCAACTGGTTCACAGAATCATGAAGATCTCGAGCGAGGCGATTGCGTTCAGCCACTAATGCAGTTTCCTGCTCCCGCTGGGTAAGCTTTATTCGTTTTAGAGCTGTTCCAATTTGATAGGCAACGGCTTCGAGTAACGCGAGTTCATTTTTTTTAAAATGTGTTTTATTCGGAGATCCGATGTTGAGGATTCCAAAGCGTTCTTGCCCGGCACGAAGCGGGACCGTTGCATGATGGGTGAGGCCGCAGGTTTTCCCGGCCTTTTCGATTATGGCATCTTCAATTCGTTTACATTCCATAATATTGGTTGCTTTGTTTAATTGGCGATTGTTATATTTATTTACACACCAGCACGTTCCTTGGCACATCCGCTGCTTTTGGTTATGGGCTAAAGCCGGGGGTAGTGCTTCATCTGCAATAAGCTGATGGTTTCCCTGTTCATCCATAAGAAAGATCCATCCAGTTTGAAGTCCGGTTACATGGAGTAATTTTTTTAAAACTCCGGATAACACTTCTTTTGGATCTGTTCCTTCATTAAGTAACTCGGCAATTTCTTTTAAAATACTAATTTCCCCATACTCTGTTTCAAAAGACATATGGTTTCCCCCACCAACCCTTCTCTACTTTTCATTATAGCGGATTACCAGTATTTGAATATTAAAAACTCCGTTTTGTTAGTAATGGATCTGGGTCTGGGGTGTAGAGCCAGTCTATGTTCCCGATTTTTCGGAACGGCCGGGAAAAGTGGAAGGTAGAACCTGTCTATATTCCCGAATTTCCGGTGCGACTGTAATTTTGGGAAGGTAGAGTGAATTCATGGCACCATAAACCTTTTCCAAAGAGCCTAACTAGCAGTCACTACTTGCAAAAACTCAATGATTTCCCCATCTGGTCCCGAATAAAACACTGTTTCCCAGCCGTTCTCAAGTTTATAAGGTCCCTCAAGCAGCCTGTTTCGGTTCATCAGCCCCGTTATTTCACTAAGACATTCAACCTCAAAACAGAGATGAGTAGAAGGATCGCAAGGGCGATCTCCAGAAATCAACTCAATCCGGAAATCACCCAATTTTAGGAACACAATCTCTTCCCCCATAAAAAGGATGCGACTTTCTTCATGAAACCCTAAATTCTTTTTATAAAAAGCAACGGATTCCTCTAATCGACTCACTTCTAACGCAAAATGATGAATTCGCATGTGCCAGCCTCCGCTCACAAAATTAGATTCATATCGCCAAACTCATGCCATAAATAACTGCAAGCAATGGCCTGGTTGTAGGCATTACTCAAATGCGACTCAGAGACGAACGCGGAAAGCATATCGAGATGGCTGGCCTTAGGTTCATGTAAGCCGGTAATGATTCCATCAGCGATTTGTAAAGGGAAACCTTGATCGATATAAAGATTGGTCTGACTGGATCGTTTTCCAGTCAAGGCTGCCGTTTCAAGAGCCCGGACTACGGTTGTACCCACTGCAATAACTTTATTACCGGCAGCTTTCGTTTGCTGAATTCGTTCCATTGTCGAATCGGGGATTTGATACTCTTCAACATTATCCTCCGGAGTTTGATGCCATTGATCATCAAGCAAGTAGCTTAATCCAGTATGAAGCTGGATAAAATCAAGCAGGATTCCTTTGTGTTTCATTTTAAAGATAAGCTCCCAACTAAAGGCTCTTCCAGCAGAGGGCATTTCGACGGATCCAGGATGACTGGCAAACACGGTTTGATAGTAATCCAGCTCCCATGGCTGTTCAATATACTCATAGCGAACAGGCTCACCTACGGCATATATAATATTGAATAATTCTGTACCCTTTTTAGAAAAAATAATGGTCTTTAACGGCGAGTTTTCTTTGGACCCCACCACGGTTGCAGATAATGCCTGGGAAAATTGCAACTGATCGCCATCTTTAATGGAATTAGCAACAATTAAGGCTTCCCAAGTATCTTCCTGGCGGCGCCTTGCCAATCTTACTTCTACTGCTGAGGCAATTACGACATCCTCTCTTATCCATTCTGCCTGTAATACAGCAGGGATGGTACGGCTATTGTTTAGAATCACCAGGTCACCTGGCTGAAGGTAATTGGTTAAATGGAAAAACTGATCGTGCTTCGTTTCACCGGTATTTCGATCAAGGACCATCATCCGGACATGGTCCCGCCGTACACCCCGCTTTTCAGGGGGATAGGATGCATTTAATGCTTCTGGCAGGTAAAAATCCAATGCTTTTGCCGGCATTATAATTCCTCCTTTGCTTGAGCTTCAAACCGCTGTCCATTTACGCCGACAGATTGATCCGAAGCGAGATATAAAAATACCCCAACAACATCTTCTGGTTTTGCCAATGTGTAATCACAATCCGGAACGGCCAATTGATGCATTTCAGTATCCATTTCCCCGGGGTCAACCATATTGACTCTAATGTTGGTTTCACTTAATTCATCAGCCCAAGTTTGCGTCAGCCCTTCCACGGCAAACTTGGAGATTCCGTAGGCACCCCAACTGGCATAACCGGTGTGGCCAGCTTCCGAGGTGACGTTGATAATCGAGCCCTGATTCCGCTCAATCATAACCGGGATTACTCTTCTGGTTACAAGGAAGGGTGAAACAGCATTAACCCGTAGCACCTCAGCAAAGTCCTCTTCCGGATAGTCAAGCAAAAATGGCATCGGACTCGGTCCTAATATGGAGGCATTGTTAATCAAAACATCAATTTGACCGAAAGCTTCCTCTGTCATGGAAATGAAACGTTCCACATCTCTTGCAACAGACACATCAGCGGTGACGGCGAGCACTTCCACTCCCAATGCCTCCGCTTCAGCTTTTACTGCTAAAAGATTTTTTTCCTTACGAGCACAAATCGCGATCCGCGATCCTTCCTTCGCAAATGCCAAAGTTAATGCACGACCTAATCCTTTTGAAGCTCCCGTGATCATCACTACTTTATTTTCCATTAGAAATCTCCCCTTTGTTCTTGATGTCTTTAGCATATCGATTACAGGTGAGCTTTCCCTCAGAGAAAAGCTTTATTTTTTCTACAACTTTTGGAGGAGAAAGGCTGAATAATAAAAGAAACACATCCTTATGCAGGCGGTACACAAGTTTATCAGTGTATTCCTATCCGCGCAAAAAATTGGAAGCCTTCCCATTGCATTTCTTAAGTACAAGGGTTAAAGAATAGTGCTAAGAGGTGAAATAGAAGTGACTGTAATTACGACCTTTAAAGAAAAACGCCGTGAAAAGCAAATTAAATATGAACGTTCCGTTTTAAGGGACTTATCAATTAATACATTGAAAGAACGAGTCAAACACTACTTTGGTTCAACTCGTATTGCCCAAAGCTTTGTGATGAATTCTGGAATTGAGGAAGCATGCTATGATGTCGCCCTGGAGGCTTATTTACTTGGCGCTAAATTCAGTAAATTTGGTTATCATGGTGAGACAATGGAGCAGGTGCGGATGCGTTGTGATCAAGAAGAAAAACATCTGGTAGATACCATGTTTAATTTTTTACTGTTTTGGGGAAATGGTGATGAAGGAACGATGAGTGAATCCCTTTACTATTTATGTGAGCAATATGTATATGCATGGTGGAAAGACGGTTTTGAAAAAGGGCAGAGACGCCATAAACTGCGGTTACATTAAATAGTTCTAATTTTCCCCCTTGTCCCATATAGATGAAGTGTACAGGGACGTGCGGGAAGGAATGATTGGGTTTGTTGACGCGCAGATTAAAAGTGATTGCATTTTCAGTAGGATTATTAGTACTGTTTCTTATTTTGCAGTATGACTTTTCCAATGACGATTCATGGAAACCGTGGAATCTGCCATTGTCAGGGAAAATTATCCTTTTGGATGCTGGCCATGGCGGACCTGATGGGGGCGCGGGAACAGGGAAAACACTTGAAAAGGATATTGCATTGGATATTACCTTAAAGGTAAGAGATTATCTGCAGCAACAAGGGGCTTTGGTAGTAATGACAAGAGATACGGATAAGGATTTGGCTGATTCTGATACAAGAGGATATAGTCGAAGAAAAGTGGAGGATTTGAAAAAGAGATTGAAAATGATCAATGACTCAGATAATGATTTTTTTGTCAGTATCCACTTAAATGCGATTCCGTCCTCAAGATGGAGTGGTGCCCAAACCTTTTATGCTCCACATCATGAGGAAAATGCACGGGCAGCTAAATTTATTCAGGAAGAATTACGGAGAAATTTAGAAAATACGACTAGAAGAGCGAAACCAATTAATCAGGTATATATTTTAAAACATGCCAAAAAACCAGGTGTATTAGTCGAAGTCGGATTTCTCTCAAATCCAGCTGAAAAGGCAAATTTAAAGAAGGATTCTTATCAGGACAAAATAGCGGCATCCATCTATAAAGGAATTTTGCGCTATTTTACGAATGAAAAGGAGCTCATCGAAACAGATTAAGGGAAGGTGGTAAACACCTTCCATTTTTGTTGGTTGTGTGATTCAAATAACTGTTTCTAAGCCATGTTATGATATACTGATAGATGGAAACGAATACAATTGTGAGGTGTTTATTGAATGTTGACAGAACAAAGAATCCTAGAGGTTCTTGGCAACCTGAAAGAACCATTTTTACATAAAACTTTGGCAGAGTTAAATGCCATTGAGGAAATTAAGATCAAAGAGGAAAAAAATCACGTTAGTGTAAAAATTGCTATTGCAAGAACTGGTACAAGTGAGCAGCTTCAGTTGCAAACACAAGTTGTAAATCTGTTAAAAGAGGCAGGCGCAGCATCGGTTGGAATTCGTTTTGGCCAGCTTTCAGAAGAAGTGATGGCCGCACATCGACATGCAGAGCCTGAAACAGAAAAGAATCTGCTTAACTCGCAAAGTACAACCTTTATTGCCATTGCCAGTGGTAAAGGCGGGGTAGGTAAATCAACAGTTTCCGTAAACCTGGCTGTTGCCTTAGCACGCCTTGGTAAAAAGGTTGGTCTAATTGATGCGGATATTTATGGTTTCAGTGTGCCGGATATGATGGGAATCACCCAACGCCCTGTTGTAAGAGGAGAAAAAATCATTCCGGTTGAACGTTTCGGTGTACAAGTTATTTCAATGGGCTTTTTTGTTGAGGATAATGCCCCGATTATTTGGCGTGGACCAATGCTTGGCAAAATGTTAAACAGCTTTTTCAATGAAGTAGAGTGGGGCGATATTGACTATCTATTGCTTGATTTACCTCCTGGAACAGGAGATGTGGCCCTTGATGTTCACACCATGCTGCCGGCATGTAAGGAAATTATCGTAACAACTCCTCATCCAACTGCTGCCTTTGTTGCTGCCCGTGCCGGAGCTATGGCATTGCGAACAGAACATGAAGTTTTGGGTGTCATTGAGAATATGGCATACTTCGAAAGTAAAGTGACCGGTGAAAAAGAATATGTATTTGGCCGCGGTGGCGGAGACAAGCTTGCTGAAGAACTGAATACCGAGGTTCTTGGCCGCCTGCCGCTTGATCAGCCAGATTGGCATGAAGAAGATTTTGCGCCATCCATTTATCAGGAAGAACATAAACTAGGTAAAATTTATCTGGAAATTGCTGAAAATGTTGTGAATAGATTGAAGAAATAAATAAAAACGAGACAGTTCAAAATGATTGGACTGCCTCTTTTTTGTTTCTATATATACGATTGATTCAATATGAATGATGGTTATTTTTTATTGCTGCTTCCGCCTGCATTATTATTAGCGTCTTGTGCAGCCTTTAACAACAATTCCTCCATCTTCGCTTTAAATAATGGACTATCAATCGTTTCGGTAATGATCTGTTGCAGATGTTCACGGTATTCCTTACTTTTTAGGGCATCAGCCATTTCCTTTTGAATTTCAGGCTCTTTAAATACTTGAATCATCATGCCGCGATAAGCAGGATCATTCATTAAGTCCTTTAATAACTTTTCGTTTTCGGATCTCATGCTTTTAGCAACGTTCTGCGCAAATTTCGTATCACTGAATGTCTTTTTCCAAAAATCTGTCGCTGCGTCTGATGTCAGGGTCTGTTTAATCGTATCAGAGACAACTTTTTGATCCATCACCAGCTTCTCTTTCATTTTATCATCCGACATGACATCCTGAATGGCTTTCTTCCCATCATCTGTTTTTAAAATATCCACAACCATTTTTTTGGTTTGATCATAATCAAGTTGATTACTCGCGGCACTTGAATCATCGGAAGAGCAACTGGTCAGGAATAACAAAATGGGCAGGAGTAGCAGCCTATTTTGACCTTTCATAATTTAGCCCCTTTCACATAAGAATCCTTATATCTAGCATGAAGAAAATTGGATAAGATTATACGCAAAAACTTAATTTATGGATTTTTCAAAGGGGGCTTGGTACAATCAAAATGAATTTATTTTTTGGTCGATAGGAAAGTAAAAACCTTACTATCAGGCATAAGTGCAACTACGCCTCTGTCTTCGCCTTTAAGGCTTACCAGTCGGCGAGTTTACTTTATTGGAGGGAATTAGGTGACAAGCCGTAATTTAGTAAGGCTGTTTATGTCCACTTTGCTAGTTGGCGGACTGACAACGGCTATAGTGGGATTAGTAGTACGTTGGAGTGAGTTACAGCCTTATTTTGTAGATTTTCAACTAAAGGACATCATATCAGCGATTTTATGGTTGGTTGTTATGGGCTTCTTGTTCAGTGCCATCAGCCAAATGGGCTTTTTTGCGTATCTAACCGTCCATCGTTTTGGTTTAGGGATTTTTAAGTCAGCCTCTCTATGGAATGGTGTTCAAGTAATCCTTATTCTGTTTGCCTTATTTGATTTAGTTTATTTAAGATACAACGCTTTTGCGGATAAAGGGGAGTCCATTCTTCCTTATCTTGGGCTTGCTGCTGCAGCGCTTATAATCGGCTTAACAGTTTCTTGGTTCAAAAAACAGCAAACCAATCAGGCTGCGTTTATACCCGCACTTTTTTTCATGATTGTGGTGACAATTGTCGAGTGGGTTCCAGTATTACGCGTAAATGACAGCAACTGGCTTTATTTAATGGGTGTGACCTTATCGATCTGTAATGCCTATCAGTTACTGATGCTGCATAAATTAAATGCGCAATCTGAACAAGAGCGGCAAAATAAGGCACTTCAAAAAACAAATCACAAGCCTAGTAAAAAGCAAACAAAAAAACCGTCCATTTAATATTCATGGGCGGTTTTATCTTTGTTTTTTAATTAATTTCTTTAGAATATACGTCACCATTTGCAATCATTTCTGAAACAGTTACCAGCTTTAGGCCTTTATCCCGGAAATCCTTTAACATTTGCGGCAATGCGTTAGCCGTTTGTTTAGCAGAATCGGAGGCATGAAGAAGTAAAATATCCCCTTTATCGGCTTTTTTAACATTTGCGACAATCTGGTTGACACCTGGATTTTGCCAATCTTTTGAGTCTATACTCCAATGTACAACTGTATAGCCGTAGCGTTTAGCAATCTTTAATGTCCGTTCATCAAAATGACCAGTGGGGGCACGTAATAATTTAATATCCTTTACATTGAGCTTTTTAAATACTTCTTGAGCTTTTGAAATATCTTTACTAACTTTAACATCGTCTACTTCCGTATAATCCACATAATTATAACCCAAAATGCCCACTTCAAAACCATCTTTTACAATGCGATTGACAAGATCTGGATGCCGCTCCGCCCATGAGCCGGAAAGAAAAAAGGTTGCTGATTTCACATTCTCCTGTTTTAGAGTGTCTAAAATAGGTTCGGCTTTTTCATCACCCCAGCCAATATTAAAAGTCACTGCCACATCCTTTTCACCTCGAAAAACTGCTTTTGGGCCATCCTTGGTTGAAAATACCGGAATTTGGGCAATGTTTTCAATAAAGAGAAACCATGCGGTAAAAAAGGAGGCGATTAAAATTAAAATCCCATTCTTAATTGATTTACCATTGACAATATAAAAGAAGTTCACTTTTCCCACCTCGTCCAATCAAATCCTTGTCTCAAACATATGCTTGTTTTAAAAAAAATATGATAAAAGAAATGAATTATAAAATTTCATAAAATGGAAAAGACTACTATAACAAATATTAGCTTGGAGGTTATTTATGTTTGGGCTTCTAATCAATGAAAGGGAAGTAAAAGAAATGGAATATTTATTAAAGCGGGAGCTTGATGAAATCTTGTTTGACCTAAAGGATGATCGGATTGACCATATTGTAAAAAGAGCAATGGAGGAACGCTATAAAGTCTTATTTACTTTATTTAAGAGAGTAGCATCACCTCATGAGTGTTTAAAGTATATGAGAAGAGGCAGGAAGGACAGAAAAAAGGGATAATTATTTTTTAAAAATAGATTGTTGACAATTGTTATTAATCTTGTTATATTAATAAACGTCGCTGCTGACATAAAAACAACTTTAAAAAAAGTTGTTGACTTTAAAGTTTGCAGATGATATATTAATAAAGTCGCTTTTGAAAGACAGTGACTATTGATCTTTGAAAACTAAACAAACAAGAACGTCAACAAACAATAATATTCATTTCGTTAGAAATGAAGCCAACGTTTTATTTTATGAGCTAATCACTCTTTTTGGAGAGTTTGATCCT
>NZ_JBKFGJ010000029.1:0-57710 GCF_051233465.1 Neobacillus solisequens
TAAAATAGTCCGGCAATAATGGCGAGAAGGTCACACCCGTTCCCATACCGAACACGGAAGTTAAGCTTCTCAGCGCCGATGGTAGTTGGGGCCTTGCCCCTGTGAGAGTAGGACGTTGCTGGGCAAAAAAAGACAACCTGTTTAGGGTTGTCTTTTTTTGGCTTAAGATAACTCTTCTATCCTTAGCAGATACCAGAAAAGAGTTAACGTTTGTGGTAGATAAAATAAATAAGAATTCAAAATCACAAAAAAGTAATTGACAGCAAAAAAAATACCGCTTACAATGAACTCAAATAGATATGTAACCGGTTACAGAACGAAGTATACATACACTCATTTTTTTTATAGAATATGTAACGGGTTACATATAATTGATAAGTGATAAAAAAGGGGATTAACAGCATGAGCACAATAAAAGATGTGGCAGTTGAAGCCAAGGTGTCTGTTGCCACTGTTTCTAGGGTTCTGAACAATAGCGGCTATGTTAATGAGGATACTCGCAAAAGAGTACTGAATGCTATTTCCAAGTTGAATTATATGCCTAATGAAATTGCCAGGAGTTTATTTAAGAAACAGTCCAAAACCGTCGCTTTAATTGTACCTGATATTAATAACCCCTTTTTTCCTGAAGTAGCAAGAGCGATAGAAGATGTGATGAGCAGTCAAGAGTATACATTAATCCTTTGTAATTCCGATGAACAGGTGGAGAAGGAGATCATGTATCTTGATGTCATGAAACAAAAATATGTGGACGGGATCATAATCGTGACCAATACATTAACTCCCAAACATATTGAATCGCGGGATATTCCATTAGTTGCTCTTGACCGGCCGATTAGTAAGGATATTCCTTCTGTATATGTTAATAACTTTCAGGGAGCTAGCCAGGCAGTAAGGTACTTAAAAGATATTGGTTGTAGGAAAATTGCACATATAAGGGGTCCTAAAAATATTATAAATGCGCAAGAACGATATCAGGGGTATTTAGCTGAGGTTGAAAATGAAACTTGGTTTAGTCCTGAATTAATTGTAAATGGTGATTATAACATTGCAAAGACCACAGAAGCTACATTAAAGTTGCTTACAAACCATCCTGATGTAGATGGAATCTTTGCCGGCAATGATTATATGGCGGTTGGAGTATTAAAAACAGCCATAAAGTTAGGAATTAAGGTCCCAGAAGAGTTGTCAATCATTGGCTTTGATGGAATCCAACTATGTCGTTTAACAAGCCCGGAAATTACAACAATAGCCCAGCCAATTTATGAATTAGGGCATAAGGCAGCTGAGCTTTTACTAGAAATGATTGAAGGTAAGGTAATCAACAACTTGCATCACCAATTTGATGTAGCTCTGATAAAAGGGCAATCGACGAAAGTTTAGAGGTGACAAATGGTGAGTAACAAAACAATTACAGTAATCGGCAGTATAAATATGGATTTGGTTACATCGACTAATCGTGTACCAAATATGGGAGAAACCGTTCTGGGTGAATCATTTCATACGATACCAGGTGGAAAAGGAGCAAATCAAGCGGTGGCGGCAGCTAAGTTGGGTGCTGTCACTACGATGATAGGTTGTGTGGGTGATGATGCCTTTGGCCAAGAATTAGTCAAGCATTTGCAAAATCAAGGAGTAAACACGGACTATGTGAAACCGGTTACACATAGGTCGACAGGAATTGCATCTATTACATTATCAGATGGTGATAACAATATAATTGTCGTTCCAGGAGCGAATTATCAGGTAACGCCGGATATAGTCTCGAGCTATGAAGAAGTAATTTCAAAAAGTGATATCTTGCTGCTTCAGCTTGAAATCCCAATTGAAAGTGTTGAAAGGGCAGTAGAATTAGCAAAAAAACACCAAGTAATGGTGATTCTTAATCCTGCCCCAATCCAGGCTCTTTCCAAAAGCCTTTTACAAAAGGTGGATTATATTACTCCTAATGAACATGAGCAGCAGTTTCTTTTAGAGTCTGAAGAATGGTCAGATAGTGAACGCAAGGAAATGTTAAAGAAATGCATTATCACAATGGGAGCTAAAGGGGTTAAGTTTTATAGGGATGGTGAGAGAAATATACCAAGCTTTAAGGTAGAGACCGTAGACACCACTGGAGCCGGTGATTCATTTAATGGTGCACTTGCTTTTGCGTTAAGTAATGGAGAGCAACTTGAAGAAGCGTGTCGGTTTGCTAATGCCGTTGCAGCATTGTCTGTGACAAAATTAGGGGCTCAAAGTGGCATGCCAACTCTCAAAGAGGTTCAAACATTTTTACAAAAACAGCAAAGGGATGAGTGAAAATGAAGAAAAATGGGATCTTAAATAGCCATGTATCAGAGGTTCTTTCAAAAATGGGACATACCGACATGATTGTTATTGCAGATTGTGGACTCCCGATACCAGATGAAACAGTAAGAATTGACTTATCATTAAAAATTGGTAGTCCCTCCTTTATGGAGACACTTGAGGCTGTTTTTGAGGATTTGGCCATAGAGAAAATTACTCTTGCTAATGAAATAACCGAAAATAATCCAAATATAGAGGAACAGATTAAAACACTTCTAAACTGCGACACTATAGATTACATATCGCATGAGGACTTCAAAGTGCTGACTAAAAAGGCAAAGGCAGTTATTCGAACGGGTGAAGCAACTCCATATGCAAACATCATATTACATGCAGGAGTGATTTTTTAAATGAGCACTGTACCTGTGATAGAGATGAAAGGAATTAACAAAGCATTTTCTGGTAATAAGGTATTGGAAAATGTTGAGTTTCAGCTTTTACCAGGAGAAGTTCATGCGTTAATGGGGGAAAATGGAGCCGGTAAGTCAACGTTGATGAAAATTTTAACGGGTATTTATGAACGTGACCAAGGAACCGTTTGGGTAAAGGGAAAAGAAGTTCATTTTCAAAATCCGAAGGAAGCAGAAAAAGCTGGAATTGCCGTCATCCATCAGGAATTAAATATCATACCACACCTATCTGTCTATGAAAATATGTTCCTTGGAAAGGAAATTACCTTTGGTCGATTTGGGGTAACCAATGACAAAGAAATGAAGAAAAAAACAAAGGAGTATCTTAATCGGTTAGGAATTGACATGGATCCTACAGTGGAGGCCGGCAGTTTATCTGTAGGGCAACAACAAATGATTGAGATTGCCAGAGCGGTTGCTGCCAATACTGAGGTGCTTATCATGGATGAGCCAACGGCAGCTTTAACAGAGCGTGAAATTGAATCCCTTTTTAAAGTGATCGCTTCCTTGAAAAAGGAGGGAGTGGGGATTGTATATATCTCTCACCGAATGGAGGAAATTTTCCAAATTTGTGATCGAATCTCTGTGTTGCGTGATGGTCAATTTATCGATGTTAAATCCATTAATGAAACAAGTTTTGATGAGATTGTTCGGTTAATGGTTGGAAGACAACTGGGTGAAAGGTTCCCTGAACGTAATATAGAAATTGGGGAAGAGCGATTTAGAGTAGAAAATTTAACAAGAAAAGGTAACTTTGAAAAAATTAATTTTTCAGTACATAAGGGAGAAATCCTTGGTGTAGCTGGCCTAATGGGAGCAGGGAGAACAGAAATCATGCAAGCGATTTTTGGATTCCGGCCACATGATGAAGGCAGAGTGTTTATTGATAATAAAGAGATTTCTATTAAAACACCTTTCGATGCGATCCAGACAGGAATTGCTTTTGTGACGGAGGATCGCAAAAGCCAAGGTTTAATTCTCGAACTTTCTGTCAGAGAAAATTACTCGGTCACCAACCTAAATAAAATTTCTAAGAATGGTCTCATTTCCTCTCAAAAGGAAAACCGTTTGGTAGACGAGATGATTGAGAAGCTGAAGGTAAAAACATCCGGACGTGAGCTAAGTGTTAAATCCCTAAGTGGGGGAAATCAACAGAAGATTGTTATCGGTAAGTGGATGGGGATTGATCCAAAGATATTAATCCTGGATGAACCGACCCGCGGGGTAGATGTAGGGGCAAAAAAAGAAATCTACCAACTGATGAATGAACTAACGAAACTAGGAGTTTCCATCATTATGGTATCCTCTGAGCTTCCAGAAATTCTAGGAATGAGTGACCGGATTATTGTTATTCATGAAGGGAAATTGACGGCAACGATCCAAAGGTCCGAAGCAAGCCAAGAAAAAATTATGCAGTCAGCAACCGGGGGTAGTAAAAAATGAAGTCCTCTAACTTAATTTCTAAACAACTAATTCAAAAATTAGGCCCTTTATTAGGTCTGATCCTGATAACGGTCGTGTTGTCGGTTGTCAGCACAAGTTTTTTAACACTAGAAAACGTGTTTAATGTTTTACGCCAGGTTTCAATTAATGCCCTAATTGCATTTGGAATGACCTTTGTTATTTTAACAGGAGGGATTGATTTATCTGTTGGATCCATTCTTGCACTTTCTTCAGCACTAACAGCCGGAATGATGGCCAATGGGATGGATCCATTTCTAGCGATGATTGTCGGCCTGGGTTCAGGTGCCGTTATGGGAGCCATTAATGGTTTATTTATCACAAAAGGAAAGGTCGCGCCATTTATCGCAACACTGGCAACTATGACCATTTTTCGTGGATTGACTTTGGTATATACAGAAGGTCGGCCGATTACCGGACTATCAAAAAGCTCTATGTTTGAACTAATGGGGCGAGGTTACTTTGGATGGATTCCAATACCGGTGATCTGGATGCTTGTCTGTTACGGGATTTTATACTTTGTTTTGAAAAAAACGACGTTTGGCCGACGTGTATATGCAATTGGCGGTAATGAAGAAGCATCCTTATTATCAGGTATCCGTGTAAATAATGTGAAGGTTTGGATCTATGCGTTAACGGGTACTTTATCCGCGTTGGCAGGGATTATCCTGGCATCAAGACTGGATTCCGCACAGCCGACAGCGGGAACCTCCTATGAGTTAGATGCCATTGCATCAGTTGTTCTGGGGGGGACAAGCCTTTCAGGTGGTAGAGGATGGATTTTTGGTACTTTAGTTGGAGCCCTCATTATTGGGGTTTTAAATAATGGTTTGAATTTAATGAATGTTAGCTCCTTTTATCAACAGGTTGTAAAGGGAGGTGTCATCCTACTAGCCGTCTTACTTGACAGAAAAAAAGCAGCATAAACAAAAAAATTTAGGGGGAAAGAAAAATGAAACAAGCATTTAAAGGATTAGTGTTTTTTGCATTATTAATGTTGGTACTAGCTGGTTGTTCAACGAAAGCTCCAGGATCTTCAGAAAAAACTTCAAGTTCCAAAAAGGATGGCAAGATAAAAATTGGTCTTTCTATTTCAACATTAAACAACCCATTCTTTGTTACCTTAAAGGAAGGTGCTGAGAAGGAAGCAAAAGCTCAAGGAAATGATATTCTTGTAGTAGATGCTCAAAATGATTCTGCTAAGCAGGTTAGTGATGTGGAAGATTTAATTCAAAAAGGCGTGGACGTTCTTCTAATTAATCCAACTGATTCTGATGCTGTTACTTCAGCAATCGAGTCTGCTAATAATGCAAAAATTCCAGTCATCACATTAGACCGCAGTGCCAATGGTGGAGAGGTTGTTTCTCATATTGCATCTGATAACGTTGCCGGCGGAAAAATGGCTGGAGAATTTATTTTAGAAAAACTGGGAAAATCAGGTAAAGTAGTTGAATTAGAAGGAATCCCAGGGTCATCTGCAGCACGTGAACGTGGCGAAGGTTTCCATAAAGCAATTGACGGAGTTGACGGCATTAAGGTTGTTGCCAAACAAGCAGCTGACTTCGACCGTACAAAAGGCTTAACTGTAATGGAAAATATTCTTCAAGCAAACAAAGATATTCAAGCGGTATTTGCCCATAATGACGAAATGGCATTAGGTGCACTGCAAGCGATTGAAGCAGCGGGATTAAAAAATGTTATTGTCGTTGGTTTTGATGCAACTGATGATGCTGTAAAGGCAGTAAAAGACGGAAAATTGGCAGCGACTGTCGCTCAAAAACCAGCCGACATAGGTAAATTCGGTGTAGAAACCGCGGCAAAAGTAGTGAAGAAGGAAACGGTAGAAAAATTCATTCCAGTATCATTAGAACTGGTAAAATAATATTTTTCTAATTGGCTATGTTAATGAATACTGTTGATTTTTAAACCCTGTTGATAGGAGCGGAAGGCACGAAGACTCCTGTGGGAGTACGGTTCTGGAGAGACCCCGCAGGCGCAAGCGCCGAGGAGGCTCGCCGAAACGCCCACGGAAAGCGAAGTGCCTGGAGCGGAAATCAACATACAAGTTTAACAGAGCCTTCTAATTAAAAACAATGGAGTGTCAGAATGGATCTGGCACTCTTTCACATTAAGGAAAACTAAGGAACACCGTTTATTTAGCTGAAACCATTGCCGTAGCTTTTTCAATTGGTTTAAGCTAAAGCCCTTAACCCAGAAAATTCTGCAAGAAAATAATTCATAATAGACATACACCCAACTTAAACCATCATCATATGATGATAAAGAGAACTCTATCGAAGAAAATTCTAAAAATTGTATACAAATCATATGTGCCGGAAAGAATGGGTGTATGGAGGTGGAAGGATTGAATTCATTTTTAGCACAGCATTATTCTGAGGAAGCATGCGTTATTTGTGAAGATCTTAAACCGAAGGGCATACATCTGTATAAATCGTTTATTTGCATAGAATGTGAAAGAGATTTAATTCAAACAGATACGACTGACCCTAAATATAAATATTTTTTACAGCAACTAAAAAAAATTACAACCCCAGAAATTTTCTCTTAATCAAAGTCCGACAAGGGCTTTATTTTTTTCTATGGAATAAACAGCCTATTTGATAAAATAGATAGGACACTTAAAAGGGAAGATTAATAATGGAACAACAAAAGAAACCTATATATCAAGCATTAATGGAACATAAAAAAAGGAATCCAATTTCTTTTCATGTCCCAGGGCATAAATATGGACAGATTGGTGAGTTTGGACTATATTCCAGCTTCGAGTCTATATTAACTATTGATGTAACAGAGCTTACCGGCCTCGATGATCTTCATTCCCCGGAGGAAGCCATTTTAGAGGCCGAATTATTATTAGCTAATTTATATCAAGTTAAAAACAGCTTTTTTCTTGTTAATGGATCGACAGTTGGGAATATAGCGATGATTATGGCGGTTTGTTCAGAGGATGATGTAGTCCTAGTTCAGCGAAACTGCCATAAATCAGTCTTAAACGCTTTACAATTAGCAAAGGCAAGACCGATTTTCTTAGAACCAGAATATCATCCCGATTGGAAGGTTGCCGGGGGAGTACAACCTGAAACGGTAGCAAAGGCCATTGAACAGTATCCCATGGCCAAAGCAATTATTCTAACCTATCCTAATTATTATGGTATGGTTTATGACCTTAAAGAAATAATCGATCAGGCTCATCTACAGAATATACCAGTATTGGTGGATGAGGCTCATGGTGCCCATTTTATTCTGGGTAACCCATTTCCTGCATCCGCCATTCAGTTGGGTGCCGATATCGTGGTGCAATCGGCACATAAGACACTTCCGGCGATGACAATGGGTTCTTATCTACACTTTAATTCAGACCTTATTAATCTAAATAAAGTAAAAGAATACCTGGGGATCTTTCAGTCAAGCAGCCCGTCATACCCAATTATGGCCTCCTTAGATTTGGCTAGGAGTTATTTAGCCAGGTACGGAAGCAATGATCTTTGTTATTTGCATGAGAGAACGAATCACTTTAAGGAGCAGTTAGCGGAAATCCCGACGATTAAGGTACTGGAATACCCCAATAATCAAGGAGATCTTCTAAAAATCACCATTCAATCGAAAAGTGAGATGAATGGATTTGAATTGCAGAAAAGGTTAGAGGGTTTGGGCATTTATACAGAATTAGCGGATCCCTATAATATCCTGCTTATTTTACCTTTACTTAAAGAGGGACAACCTTATCCTTTTACAGAAACTGCTGATAAATTGAAACAAATACTCCAACACTTTACCTATCAGGACAAGGTAGGAAAGCTTTATATGGAACAGACTGAAAAGGTTTCTGGGTTGGCGATTGGCTATAAGGAAATGGACCATCTTTTTGTAAAGGACGTTCCTTTCATACAAGCACATCATCATGTCTGTGCTGAAACGATTATTCCTTATCCGCCTGGAATTCCATTACTGCTAAAAGGGGAACGAATTACATCTGAAAAGCTTGAACGATTACAGCATTTAATAATGACAGGTGCTCGGTTCCAGGGCGGTTCACATTTAAAAGAAGGATACATAACTATTTTTCAAACATAACAGCTTTTGGAGGTTTAGTTCATGACACAAGGAACGTTTATTACATTTGAAGGTCCAGATGGCGCTGGAAAAACTACCATCCTAGGAATGGTTGCAGAAAGGATGGAGAATACCCTGGTGACAAGAGAGCCGGGTGGAATAGATATCGCTGAACAAATCAGAAATGTCATTTTAAATAAAGAAAATACGGCAATGGATCCCCGAACAGAGGCATTGCTTTATGCAGCTGCCCGAAGACAGCATTTAGTTGAAAAAGTGAAACCGGCGCTTGAGCAGGGGAAAGTCATTTTGTGTGACCGCTTTGTTGATAGTTCGCTTGCGTATCAAGGCTATGCGAGGGGCTTAGGGATTGAAGAGGTTTGGGGTATTAACCAATTTGCAATAGAAAATATGATGCCCACATTTACGATTTACTTTGACATTGAACCTGCTTTGGGCCTACAACGGATTAATAAAAACAAGGCAAGGGAAATTAATCGCCTTGATCTTGAAGACTTAGAATTTCACCATAAAGTTCGAGAAGGCTATCATATTTTAATAGAACGTTTTCCAGATCGAATGATCAAAGTAGATGCATCTAGATCCATCCATGAGGTTTATTCAGAAACATTGCAAATCGTACAAAGGAAATTAGCAGAAAAGCCTTCACTGTAAGGCTTTTTTTTCATGGCTTCCTAATGTTAACGAATGTATGAACTCCTAATACCTGATATAATATAGAAAAGGGACAAGAGACGAAATAAATAGAGGAGAGGGTGTTACAATGAAACTTATCATTGCTGTTGTACAAGATCAGGATAGTAACCGTCTTTCAAAAGCGTTGGTTGATCATAATTTTAGAGCGACTAAATTGGCTAGTACCGGTGGATTTCTAAAATCGGGAAATACCACTTTTATGATTGGAACGGAGGATATCCGGGTTGAGCGGGCATTACAGATCATTAAAGATAACTGCAGAGCCCGTGACCAGTTGGTTTCACCTGTTTCTCCTATGGGTGGAAATGCCGATTCCTATGTTCCGTATCCAGTTGAAGTAGAAGTTGGCGGTGCCACCGTATTCGTCTTGCCGATTGAGCAGTATATGCATTTTTAAATAAATCTCCCTTTTTAGTTGATAGTTGCTTATAGAGTGACTGTCAATAATACTTTTAATGTTAGTGAGTGATAGGTTTGGTAAAAACATGGGATCAACTGGAAGAGCTGCAGCCAACCATTTTAAGAATGTTAAAAAACAGCTTAGTCAAAAATCGGGTGGCCCATGCCTATCTTTTCGAAGGTATGAGAGGAACGGGTAAGAAGGAAATCGGAATGCTGCTCACAAAGGCTCTGTTTTGTGAAGCATTAGTGGGTGGTTATAAACCATGCGAGTCCTGCAATAATTGTAGGAGAATTAATCATGGAAACCATCCGGATGTCCATGTCATTGAACCTGAAGGGTTATCCATCAAGGTGGATCAAATTAGAGAATTACAAACGGAGTTTTCCAAAAAGGGTGTAGAATCCCTAAAAAAGGTATATCTACTTAATCATGCTGACAAAATGAGCATTAGTGCTTCCAATAGTTTACTAAAATTTTTAGAAGAGCCCAATGCACGAACAACAGCATTTTTACTGACAGAACAGCCACAGAAAATATTGCCAACCATCCTTTCGAGGTGTCAAGTTTTAACATTTCAACCATTACCTCCCCAGATACTCATCAAACAACTCATTGAAAATGGTGTGAAACCTGGGAAGGCACCAATTCTTGCACATTTGACCAATAGTTTCGATGAGGCATTGGAATTAAATGTTGATGAATGGTTTGCACAAGCCCAAAAAATAGTGGTAAAATTATATGAGGTGTTGAAAAAAAGCCCCTTAGAAGCAATGGTTACGCTTCAGAGTGATTGGTTTCCACACTTCAAAGAAAAAGAACAGATTCAGCGTGGTTTAGATCTATTACTTCTTTATTTAAAAGATTTACTATACATTCAATTAGATAAGCAGGAGCAAGTTGTGTTTCAAGAGAGTGAAAGGTTACAGCAATTTGCCCTGCAAACATCAAGACGGCGCCTGTCGGATCAAATGTCAGCAGTTCTTGACGCCAAGAGAAAGCTGCAAGCCAATATGAATCCTCAGCTAATGATGGAACAGCTTGTGTTAAAAATTCAGGAGGGATCTTCGATTGTATGATGTTGTAGGAGTACGCTTTAAAAAAGCGGGAAAGATCTATTATTTTGATCCCGGAGACCTCCCTATTGAGAAGGATGATTTTGTTATTGTCGAAACTGTTCGCGGTGTCGAATTCGGCAAAGCAGTGATTGCTCGTAAACAAGTTGAGGAGCATGATGTTGTCCTTCCTTTAAAAAAGGTTGTCAGAATCGCGGATCAGAAGGATCGAATGATTGTAGATGAAAATAGGCAAGCAGCTAAAGAGGCATACGAAGTATGTACGGAAAAAGTAAATGAACATCAACTGGATATGAAACTGGTGGATGTTGAATATACATTTGATCGAAATAAAGTAATCTTCTATTTTACAGCTGAAGGAAGAGTAGACTTCCGTGAACTGGTAAAGGACTTAGCTGCTATCTTCCGCACCAGAATTGAGCTTCGCCAAATTGGTGTGCGCGATGAGGCAAAAATGCTTGGCGGTATTGGTCCATGTGGAAGAATGCTGTGCTGCTCCACATTTTTAGGTGATTTTGACCCGGTTTCGATTAAAATGGCGAAAGACCAGAATTTATCCCTTAACCCGACGAAAATCTCAGGCTTATGCGGTAGGCTTATGTGCTGTTTAAAATATGAAAATGATGAATATGAATCAGCCAAAGAGCAGCTGCCGGATTTAGGAGAGATGATCGAAACACCAAATGGCAGGGGAAAAGTGGTAGGTTTAAATATCTTGGAGCGCGTCCTACAGGTAGAATTGACGGAACAAGAGCGGGTCTTGGAATTCACCTTGGATGAAATTATTAAAGAAGGTGCCCTTTCGATACAATCCACAGATTAACGAGGTGGAATACGTGGATAAAAAAGAAATATTTGAATCAGTAAGTAATATGGAAACACAAATTGGCCATCTATATCAGCAGCTTGGAGAATTAAAGCAGCATCTGGCAGAAATAATAGAAGAGAACCACTATTTAAAGCTTGAAAATGAGCATTTAAGGCGCCGTTTAGAGATCACCACGGAAGTTAAGCAAGAACCGGAAAGTAAAAAAGAAACGAATCGAACCCCAGCTCCGGGAGCCAAACAGCCATTTGATGTTGGAGAAGGATATGATAATCTGGCTAGGCTTTATCACGAAGGATTCCATATCTGCAATCTTCACTTTGGAAGCCTGCGTAAGGAAGGCGATTGCTTATTCTGCCTTTCGTTTCTGAATAAAAAATAATCAATGAGGCTGATCATATCAGCCTCTATTTTCATACTTACATATAGAGGATGGTTGTTATGGTCAACTTGAAGGGTGATGAACGGCTTGATTACTTATTAGCAGAAAACTTGAGAATCATTCAAAGTCCTTCTGTTTTTGCTTTTTCTTTAGATGCCGTCCTATTGGCTAGATTTGTGTATGTTCCAATCCAAAAAGGAAACCTTATTGATTTGTGTAGCGGAAACGGTGTAATTCCACTGTTTTTAAGTGCAAGGACGAAGGGGCAAATTACAGGGGTGGAAATCCAAGAACGATTATACGATATGGCCGTTCGAAGCATTGAATACAATGGACTGGAAAACCGAATAAGGATGGTTCACGGTGACCTTAAGGAGAGTCCGAAACAGTTAGGGTACGGGAAATTTGATGTGGTTACCTGCAACCCACCATATTTTTCAACCCCACCAAAAAGCGATATAAACCCAAATGAACACTTAGCGATTGCCCGTCATGAAATACTTTGTACGTTAGAGGATGCTATAAAGGCATCCAGCGATCTGGTGAGACAAGGGGGCAAGGTTGCGTTTGTCCACCGTCCCGGCAGACTAATGGATATCATAATGTTAATGCGTCAATACCGATTGGAGCCCAAAAGAATTCAATTGGTCTATCCTAAGGTTGGTAAGGAGGCTAATACCTTATTAATTGAAGCAATTAAGGATGGTAGCCCAGATCTAAAAATTCTCCCGCCGATTATTGTGTATAACGACAATAATGAATACACCCAGGAAATAAGAGAGATTTTATATGGAGAATAACGGTCATTTTTTCTATGTGCTCACTTGTGCAGATGGCAGTCTTTATGGAGGGTATACGAATAATTTAGAACGCAGAATTAAGCTTCATAACGAAGGCAAGGGTGCTAAGTATACACGAGGGCGGGGCCCGGTCACATTGACTTTTTTCCAGCCGTTTAACAATAAGAGTGACGCAATGAAGGCCGAATATCAGTTTAAACAGTTGCCAAGAAAGCAAAAATTGGCGTTTATTAACCAGAAGTTAGGTGATGAAGATGTGGCAGCAGAAAAGCTTTCAGAATGAGAGGGAAAAAGGGATTCTGTACCTTGTTCCCACCCCAATCGGTAATTTAGAGGATATGAGCTTTCGAGCCATACGAATATTAAAAGAGGCTGATTTGATTGCAGCCGAGGATACAAGAAACACGAAGAAACTACTTAATTATTTTGAAATTCCCACCCCAATTGTCAGCTATCATGAGCATAACAAAGAGTCTAGCGGTGAAAAATTAATCGAAAAATTAAAAGAGGGTGCAAACATTGCTCTTGTTAGTGATGCAGGAATGCCTGCCATATCAGACCCTGGTTATGAATTAGTAACACAAGCAGTCCATGAGAAACTAACGGTGGTTCCGTTACCTGGCGCCAATGCAGCAATAACCGCTTTAATCGCATCAGGTTTACCGTGTCAACCTTTTTATTTTTACGGATTTTTAAACCGAAATAAGAAGGAAAAACGGGAGGAGTTGGAAAATTTAAGATACCAAAAGGCAACCTTAGTTTTTTATGAGTCTCCTCATAGGCTTAAGGAAACGCTGGCAATCATGGGAAATATCCTTGGAAACAGAAAAATATCCCTTTGCCGGGAGCTGACGAAAAAATTTGAAGAGTTTATCAGGGGCAGTATCGAGGATCTGCTCATATGGGCAGAAACTGATGAGATTCGCGGTGAATTTTGCATTATTGTAGAAGGGTCAAAAGAAGAAGTAATGGAAGATCAAAGCTGGTGGGCGGAATTTACAATAGAAGATCATGTAAACCACTATATTTCCGTGAAAAAAATGACCTCAAAGGATGCGGTCAAACAAACGGCAAAGGATAGAGGAATGAATAAACGGGAAGTATATCAGGTATATCATATAGAAAAATAAGAAAAGGCTCCGGGGAAAACCCTGGAGCCTTTGGTATAATTACTTCGCAGTTTCAAAGCTGTTTTGAATTTCTTTAATTAATTGTTCTGCACCCTCGCGGCTTAAGATTAACTTTCCGCCAGCTAGTGCTAGGTTATCATCAGATACTTCACCAGTGATTTGGCAAGTCATGTTTGGTTTATATTTTTTTAAGATGATGCGATCGTCATCAACATAGATTTCAAGAGCATCTTTTTCTGCAATACCAAGTGTACGTCTTAATTCGATAGGAATAACAACACGGCCTAATTCATCAACCTTACGAACAATACCAGTAGATTTCATAATTTATATCTCCTCTCAATTGTAAACATCTCTATTTAGTAATTCGTCATTATTCGACAAATTTTTTATAGCTTTATAATACCAGCCTTTCCCATATCCGTCAATTATTTTATTTTGACAAAAAAATGAAATATTTACCTAATAATAAAACATTGATGTAATCATGTTTAATAGAGGTGAAGCTTTATAATGATGTTTTTAATATTATTAGATTATAATTATATTGAATTCGTTTTCTTCGATAAATTTCGACAAAAATCTACAAAATCTTTGCTTTTTCAAGAAATGATTCGAATCCTTTTTTAGGATTTATGGGGGTATTAGGAAATATATTTTAAAAATTGGAAGTCTATATAAGATGGTTTCTTGCACAAATACCTGTTTTTCTGTATATTTTGATGATAGAGAAGGGTAAAAAAAGGCAATACTGATTAGATAGAAATGGTCGATCCTTGAGGAGGGATATTTATGGAGAAAAAAACGTTTTATCTCACCACTCCGATTTATTATCCTAGTGGAAATTTACATATAGGGCATGCGTACACCACTGTTGCTGGGGATGCGATGGCTCGCTATAAGCGGATGCGTGGATATGATGTCATGTATTTAACTGGAACGGATGAGCATGGGCAAAAGATTCAGCAAAAAGCTGGTGAAGCAAACGTTACCCCACAGCAATATGTAGATGGCATTGTAGCAGGAATAAAAGAATTGTGGCAGAAACTAGACATTTCTTACGATGATTTTATCCGTACGACAGAGGACAGACATAAACAAGTTGTTGAAAAAATATTTGCAAAACTGCTGGAGCAAGGAGATATTTATCTTGACCAGTATGAAGGCTGGTATTGTACTCCATGTGAATCATTCTATACGGACCGTCAGCTTGTAGACGGCAATTGTCCAGATTGCGGCCGTCCAGTTGAAAAGGTAAAGGAAGAATCATACTTTTTTAGAATGAGTAAATATGTAGATCGTTTATTGCAATATTACGAGGAAAATCCTGAATTTATCCAACCGGAATCCCGTAAAAATGAAATGATCAATAACTTTATTAAGCCGGGATTAGAAGACTTAGCAGTATCTCGTACTACATTTGATTGGGGTATTAAAGTGCCTGGTGATCCTAAACACGTTATTTACGTTTGGATTGATGCTTTATCTAACTATATAACAGCACTTGGATACGGAACGGAACATGATGAAAAATACCGTAAGTATTGGCCGGCTGATGTCCATTTGGTAGGAAAGGAAATTGTTCGTTTCCATACAATTTATTGGCCAATAATGTTAATGGCGCTCGATCTTCCGCTTCCTAAGAAGGTTTTTGCTCATGGCTGGTTATTGATGAAGGATGGAAAAATGTCCAAATCAAAAGGAAACGTCGTCGACCCGGTTACTCTTATTGACCGATATGGACTTGATGCACTTCGTTATTACCTATTAAGGGAAGTGCCATTTGGAGCAGATGGTGTTTTCACACCAGAAGGATTTGTTGAAAGAATTAACTTTGACTTAGCCAATGACTTAGGAAATCTGTTGAACCGTACCGTTGCAATGATTGACAGATATTTTGAAGGAATGATTCCAGTTTATGCTGGATCTGTAGGCGAATTCGACCAGTCTTTACTGGAAGTTAATCGTGAAACAGTAGCAAAATATGAGGAAGCAATGGAGAAGATGGAATTCTCGGTTGCATTAACAGCCATTTGGCAATTGGTAAGCCGGACCAATAAATATATCGATGAAACACAGCCATGGAATTTGGCGAAGCAGGAGGAACGTAAAGGTGAACTGGAGAGCGTAATGGCCCATTTAGCAGAGTCATTACGGAGAACAGCTGTTCTCCTTAAACCGTTTCTTACTAAAACACCTGGGGGCATCTTTGATCAATTAGGCATTCAGGATGAGAACCTAAAAACATGGGAGAGCTTAGAAATCTTTGGAACCATTTCAAATGGAACAAAGGTTGAAAAAGCTGCTCCATTATTCCCACGGTTAGAAATTGCGGAAGAGGTTGAATTTATTAAAACCAAAATGCAAGGCGGGACAAAGGAAACCCCAGTAGAGGAAAAGAAAGAGGAAAAGCCGGAAACAATTGAAGAGATTTCCATCGATGACTTTATGAAAATTGATCTGCGGGTGGCAGAGGTCATTCAAGCAGAGCCTGTTAAAAAGGCGGATAAATTACTTAAACTTCAGCTTGATTTAGGGTATGAAAAACGCCAAGTTGTCTCTGGTATTGCTCAATACTATAAACCTGAGGAATTGGTAGGGCGTAAAGTCATTTGTATTACAAATTTAAAACCGGTGAAACTTCGTGGTGAATTATCACAAGGAATGATTCTCGCTGGATCCAAGGACGGTGCTCTATCCTTGGCTACCGTTGATCAAACGCTGCCAAATGGGGCAAAAGTAAAATAGAGAAAATAATGTTCACTTCAGCACTAGCGCCTGTTTTAAGGCGCTTTTGCTTTTGATTGTTTCACGTGAAACATTTTTCGAGATATTTCTTTCTTTTTCATCAAGAATAGAGATTTTTGTTGTAAAAGGGAATTTGCTCCCGGTGTAGATAATAGATCGTAATCTTTTTGAAAAATTTGTAATAAAATGAACTTTTACAAACTGAAAAGGGGACATAACATGTTATTTGATACACATGCGCACTTAAATGCAGACCAATATAATGATGACCTGCAAGAGGTTATTGACAGGGCATTAAGCGAAGGGGTCACCCATATGGTGGTGGTTGGTTTCGACCGGCCAACCATTCAAAGAGCCATGGAATTAACGGAGGCTTATGATTTTATTTATGCTTGCGTCGGTTGGCATCCCGTTGATGCGATTGATATGACCGATAATGATTTGGCCTGGATTGAAGAACTTGCTTCTCATCCGAAAGTGGTAGCGATCGGGGAAATGGGGCTTGATTATTATTGGGATAAGTCGCCAAAAGAGGTTCAGCAAGAGGTATTTCGCAAGCAAATTCGGTTAGCTAAAAGAGTGAAGTTGCCAATTGTGATACATAATCGGGAAGCCACTGCCGATATTGTGGAAATATTAAAAGAAGAAGGGGCAGAAGAGGTCGGCGGGATCATGCACTGCTTTAGTGGGAGTCCAGAAACTGCCAAAGAATGTATAAAAATGAACTTCTCCATTTCACTAGGCGGACCAGTAACATTTAAAAATGCAAAAAAACCAAAGGAAGTAGCAGCAGAGGTTCCTTTGGAAAAGTTATTAATTGAAACAGATTGCCCATATTTAGCACCACATCCATATCGGGGAAAGCGAAATGAGCCTGCATATGTGAAGTTGGTAGCGGAACAAATTGCCGAAATAAAGGGCTTGACAATGGAGGAAGTAGCCAAAGTCACGACACAAAATGCTAAAAAAATATTCGGCATAAATTGATAAAGGATTTTGTCGAATACACAAAGTGCCTGTCCAAATTTTTAATAAAAACAAAAAGTTCTACACGCCTTCTTTTCAACATAGGATAACCATGTCGATAAGTTTTCCTTTGCAAAGTTTCCAGAATTGTGCATAATTAGGAATATGCTCACAGGATATGCAAGGGTTGACAGCCGACGGCATGGTTTTAATAATCTCTCCAAAGAAAAGGAGGCGTTTTTCATCGTATTCAAAAACATGAAAAACCTGTTTTTCCTGTCTTTGAGCGGAAGAAATTTGACCATTGCTTTTGCTAGTTTCGTAGTTTTGCTCACAACTCTTGGGATTCTTTATTATGAAGGGTCAAAGAAAACAGTAGCAATTACACTTAATGGCAAGCACGAGGTCATCAAAACGCATGCAGATACCATTAAAGAATTATTGGATGAACTGGATGTATCAATTCGCTCGCAAGACTACTTGTATCCAAGCGTAAACACTAGGGTGAAGGATCACCTTACTGTTGAATGGAAACAAGCGCAACAGGTTACCATTGTCAAGGACAACGAGAAAAAAACGATTTGGACAACAGCCGGGACTGTAGCAGAAGCATTAAAGCAACAGAAGATTGTTTTAAACGAGCATGACCAAGTTTCTCCAAAATTGAATACGGCAATTAACCATAAAATGAACATTAACTTAGAAAGAGCTTTTCATCTTAGCCTT
Organism: Neobacillus solisequens; assembly: GCF_051233465.1. Taxonomy (NCBI): domain Bacteria; kingdom Bacillati; phylum Bacillota; class Bacilli; order Caryophanales; family Bacillaceae; genus Neobacillus; species Neobacillus solisequens. The sequence goes on from NZ_JBKFGJ010000029.1 coordinate 18,066, forward strand.
AATGATGGCGGAAATGAAAAAGTAGTTTGGTCCACTTCGACTACGGTCGCTGACTTTTTAAAACAACAGGGAATTAAACTTAATGAATTAGACCGAGTTGAACCGTCATTAACAAAAACCATACCAAAGAATGGTGTTGTTAACGTCATTCGAGTAGAAAAAGTCACCGATGTAGTGGAAGAACCTGTTGAATTTGCCGTGGTCACCCAAAAGGATGAAAACCTGGAAAAAGGGACAGAAAAGATTGTGACTCCCGGAATGCCAGGGCTCGTTTCAAAACAATTCGAGGTCATATTAGAAAATGGAAAAGAAGTTGGCAGAACACTAATCAGTGAGCAGACGTTATCAAAGAAGCAAGATAAGGTAGTAGCCGTCGGAACGAAAGAATTAGCAATGCAGGTTTCCCGTGGTGCAGATGAATCAGGACCTGAGTTTTACGTATCTGCCACCGCATATACAGCATTTTGCAATGGCTGTTCCGGAAGAACAGCAACAGGATTAAACCTAAGGGCCAATCCTAGTTTAAAAGTGATTGCCGTCGATCCAAGAATTATCCCTCTTGGAACAAAAGTCTATGTTGAAGGATATGGTTATGCTGTTGCCGCTGACACAGGCGGGGCGATAAAAGGCTATAAAATCGATGTATTCGTACCTTCAAACTCAGAAGCATATCGATGGGGACGAAAAAAGGTGAAAATCAGAATATTACAGTAACTCTCATTGTGCAGGGGTCATTCCCCTGCATTTTTTTACTTTTATCAATATTTTATTTATACTCTAGAATATGATGGATTGCATTTATATAGACGATGGACATTACAAAAATGTTTCAATTATTTATCAATTATTTATTAATTTTTTAATTTTGGAGGAATCATGCGGATTAAAGAAATTATTGTGGTGGAAGGTAAGGATGATACCACAGCCATTAAACGGGCTGTTGATGCGGATACAATCGAAACAAATGGTTCTGCTGTAAACCAGGCAACCATTGAAAAAGTTCGTCTTGCGCAAAAAAACAGGGGCGTCATTATTTTTACTGATCCAGACTATCCTGGTGAAAAAATTAGAAAAACCATTGCGGAGGAGGTTCCGGGGTGTAAACATGCCTTTTTGCCAAAGGAACAAGCTATTGCCAAAGGAAATAAGGGAGTAGGGGTAGAACACGCCAGTCCGGATGCCATACGGGAAGCATTGAGAGATGCACAAATCATGCACAACACCATTTCAGAAGAAATAACCCAAGAAGATTTAATGATTGCCGGCTTAATCGGTGGGGAAGGCGCGAAAGAGCGGAGAATCCAATTAGGCAAACTTTTAAAAATTGGTTATACAAACGGAAAACAACTACACAAACGGTTGATGATGTTTCAAATAGGTAAAAAGGAATTTGCTGAAGCACTTACTGTTTTGGATCGGGAGGAAAAGGATGAATAAGGATATTGCAACCCCAGTAAGAACACGGGCCATTTTGGAGAAATACGGCTTTTCCTTTAAAAAGAGCCTTGGTCAAAATTTCTTGATTGATACCAACATACTAAAGAATATTGTTGGTTATGCGGATTTAAATCCTGAACAAACAGGAGCCATTGAAATCGGACCAGGAATCGGGGCGTTAACCGAACAGCTTGCCCGTTCAAGTAAAAAAGTGGTAGCTTTTGAGATCGACCAAAGACTTTTACCCATTTTGGGAGAAACCTTATCTCCTTATAACAACGTAAAAATCATCCATCAGGATATTTTAAAAGCGGATGTACAAGCAATTATGGAGGAGGAGTTTAGCGGAACTACAGATGTAATGGTAGTTGCCAATTTACCCTATTACGTAACGACACCGATCATTATGAAGCTGCTCGAAGATCACATTCCGATACGAGGAATTGTATGTATGCTTCAAAAAGAGGTAGCCGACCGCATTTCCGCTAAGCCTGGCACAAAAGACTATGGATCTCTATCCATAGCTGTACAATACTATACAGAGGCAGAGACAGTCATGATTGTGCCAAAAACGGTATTTGTTCCACAGCCGAATGTGGATTCCGCAGTGATTCGTCTGATTAAGCGAGACAAGCCTGCTGTAAGCGTTGAAGATGAAACGTTCTTTTTCCAAGTGACAAAGGCAAGCTTTGCCCAAAGAAGAAAAACATTGCTAAATAACCTAACAAGTCAGCTACCGAATGGAAAGCAGGATAAGGAGGCTATTTTGGCTGCTTTGGAGGCTGCAGGCATTGAACCAGGCAGACGGGGTGAAACCTTGTCTCTGGAGGAATTTGCCCGTCTGAGCAATGAATTATATAAGCATTTTAAATAGACCTTGTTTAAGGGTCTATTTTTTTTGTATCGGCCCGAAAAAAGTCGGGGAGCGGAAAAAAGGACAGATAGAGGCAGTATATTGGCCCGAAAAAGAGCAAAAAGAAGGAACGTACCGGTCTAAATTTTAAGAAAAAGTGAGGCCGCAAGAAAAAAGGTCACGTAGGAGCCATCTACATTCCTGATAGAGCAACGAAACGCAAAAAAGCGGAACGTAGAAGCGGTCTACGTTCCCAAAAAAGCGTGGCCACAAGAAAAAAGGTCACGTAGGAGCTATCTACATTCCTGAAAAAGTAATCAAACGCAAAAAAGCGGAACGTAGAAGCGGTCTACGTTCCCAAAAAAGCGTGGCCGCAAGAAAAAAGATCACGTAGGAGCCATCTACATTCCTGATAGAGCAACGAAACGCAAAAAAGCGGCACGTAAGGACTCTACGTACCCAAAGAGCCCTGCCTCAAGAAAAAGGACACATAGAATCAACCAACATGCCCCAAAAAACGCTGATCCCTCCCTGATGCACAAGCAACCCAAATGAATTTAGTTTTCCATTCATATCTCCATTCACCAGGACATCCATCCTTGCATAGCCTATGAGAGAAACCTTATTTGAGGCCCTAATTGCTGGTCTATTGGAGTGACGGCAGTGGAGATAAAAGTAAATGATATAGTCAGCAGACGTTCGCATAACTGTGATCTTCTCTTTCGGGTTATCGATCTACAACATACCAATGGTCAACATATTGCGATCCTTTATGGGGAGGATTTTCGCCTTATTGCTGATGCCCCTTATGGTGATTTGGTTAAGGTGAATCAATCTGAAATATTAAAGCATTCCAGAGAATCCAGAACACTTGAAGAACAATCTTTGAGATTATTTACGCAGGACGTAGATCTATTGAAGGAGAGGCAGGAGTACGAAGCGACAAGCGGATATGTGAAACCAAGCAGTTACTTTCAGATTCCCGGGAAAGTGCTGCACCTCGACGGGGATCCTGTTTATTTAAAAAAATGCATGGCACTTTACGAAAAAATTGGGGTTCCGGTCTTGGGAATTCATTGCAATGAAAAAGAAATGCCTATGAAAATTAGCGGACTCATTGATTATTATCGGCCGGATATCCTTGTCATTACCGGACATGATGCCTATTCAAAAGCAAAAGGGAAAATAACCGATATTAATGCTTACCGCCATTCCAAGCACTTTGTCCAGACTGTTAAGGAAGCCCGAAAAAAGTTCCCGCACCTGGACCAATTAGTGATTTTTGCTGGTGCGTGCCAATCTCACTTCGAATCCTTGATTCATGCAGGGGCGAATTTTGCAAGTTCCCCTTCGAGAATTAATATTCATGCACTTGATCCGGTCTATATTGTTGCAAAAATCAGTTTTACCCCGTTCATGGAAAGAATTAATGTCTGGGATGTTCTTCGCAACACTTTAACTGGTGAGAAGGGATTAGGAGGAATTGAAACAAAAGGTGTGCTGCGGACTGGAATGCCTTATCATCCCGTTCAGGACGAGGAGGAATAAGCTTTGTAAATACAGAGGCTTATTTTTTCTCCTCTATACATATTACTGACGTTTTAAGGTAACGATAAAAATGTTGAAATTTAGCAAAAAAAATGGAATAAAAAATATTGACAATCATTTTGTCGGACTGATATAATTTATTATTTTGTTTGACAAGATTGTGTCAGTGTGTTATACTTTACATAGTGAGGTGGACCGAATGACAAAAACCTTAGCAGATATTAAAAAGGCCCTGGATTCCAATTTAGGTAAAAGGTTATTACTTAAGGCAAATGGTGGACGAAGAAAAACGATTGAACGCTCAGGTGTTCTCGCTGAAACGTACCCATCTGTTTTTGTGATTGAATTGGACCAAGAAGAAAATGCCTTTGAACGTGTATCTTACAGCTATGCTGATGTATTAACAGAAACAGTTCAGATTACCTTCTATGAAGAAACCGCAGGAAGTGCCGCTTTAAGCTAGAATATAAGAGATGCATGGCAGTAAACATGACGTTTACTGCTTTTTGCTGTTTCAGGCATGTCATGAAACCTTGTTTTTAACCCATACTAAGAATGCTGTGACAAGAAGGGAGTTGTTTAGATGGGCAGAAGAAGAGGAATCATGTCTGGACAGTTTAAGGAAGAACTGGCTAAGGACCTGGGATTTTATGATGTCGTGCAAAGAGAAGGTTGGGGCGGCATCCGTGCCAAAGACGCAGGAAATATGGTAAAACGGGCTATTGAACTTGCGGAAGCACAATTAGCTGCACAAAATCGAAAATCATAGGTGCCATAGACGTATATCCGCTTTAAGTTAATTAAACAATTCGTCACAGCAAGGTCAGAGGGAAAGCCTCTGGCCTTTAAATATGACTTTTTCTTGTAATTAATTAATGATAAAATATAGAATTTGATAGGATATCTAGATATCCTACGTCTTACATTGAGCTATTTGTGGTAAAATAGGAAAATATATATAAATCGGAAAATGCATCATGCGGTTTGCAAGGTGCTTTAAACTTTTAAAGTAGGTGGACGAGCGTGAAGCTTTTAGTCAAGGCGCCGGCTAAAATTAATTTAGCTTTGGATGTATTACATAAGCGTCCCGATGGCTTTCATGAGGTTGAAATGATAATGACCACTATAGATTTAGCTGATCGGATTGAACTTACCTTGTTAGATCAAGATAAAATACATATTTTGTCCCATAACCGTTATGTTCCGGATGATCAACGAAATTTGGCCTATCAAGCTGCCCAACTGTTAAAGACCCGCTTTAACGTGAAACAGGGGGTCGAAATTGCCATTGAAAAAACGATTCCTGTTGCGGCAGGATTAGCTGGTGGAAGTAGTGATGCTGCTGCCACTTTGAGGGGTTTGAATAAGTTATGGAATCTCGGTCTAACTCTTGATGAACTGGCGGAGCTAGGCAGTGAAATTGGTTCGGATGTTGCCTTTTGTGTATATGGGGGGACGGCACTGGCAAAAGGGCGTGGTGAAAAAATTACCGAACTTCCAGCCCCTCCAACCTGTTGGGTCATTTTAGCCAAGCCTTTCATCGGGGTGTCAACAGCAGAAGTATACCGTCGTTTGGATGTCAACGGGGTTATGCATCCCAATATTCCAGAGATGATTGAAGCAATTAAGGTAAATGACTATCAAAGGGTAAGTAAAAATGTTGGTAATGTCTTAGAAGAAGTGACCTTGCATCTTCATCCTGAGGTAGCACAAATAAAGGAACAGATGAAACGGTTTGGTGCCGATGCGGTATTAATGAGCGGAAGCGGACCCACCGTATTTGGTCTCGTTCGTCATGATTCAAGAATGCATCGTATTTATAATGGATTAAGAGGATTTTGTGACCAGGTATTTGCCGTTAGAATGTTAGGAGAGCGGCATTCTCTTGATTAAATACGCACAATGATGGTATTCTTCTAGTAGAATATTCGGTTTTGGAGGATGATTATGAAGTTTCGCCGCAGTGAACGTTTGATTGATATGACTAATTATTTGCTGGACCATCCTCGCCAGTTAGTGCCACTCACGTTTTTTGCAGAACGCTATGCTTCTGCCAAGTCTTCCATTAGTGAGGATTTAGCGATTGTGAAGGATACCTTTGAGCAGAGAGGAATTGGAACGTTAAAAACAATTCCCGGTGCCGCTGGCGGTGTGAAATTTTTTGTAAAGGTTAGTAAGGACGAAGCAAAACCTTTTGCCGAGGAGCTTTGTCAGTTAATTGCCGACCCGGAGCGGCTTTTACCAGGGGGCTATTTATATCTTACTGATATATTGGGCAATCCCCAGATTGTTCAACAGGCCGGCAGAATTATTGCGTCAGCCTATGTGGATACAAAAATTGACGTGGTTATGACTATTGCAACAAAAGGGATCCCTCTTGCTTATGCAGTAGCCAGTCAATTAAATGTTCCGGTAGTTATTGTAAGAAGGGACAGTAAGGTAACGGAGGGGCCAACGGTAAGTATTAATTATGTTTCGGGCTCCGCTAAAAGAATACAGACCATGGTTTTGTCTAAACGAAGCATGAAGCAAGGTTCAAATGTTCTCATTGTCGATGATTTTATGAAAGCCGGCGGAACGGTAATGGGAATGATTAGCATGCTCGAAGAATTTGATGCAACCTTAAGCGGAATTGCAGTTCTAGTTGAGGCCGAAAAAACAGAAGATCGGCTAGTGGATGAATATTTATCACTTGTGACATTATCTGATGTTGATATAAAAGATAAAAACATCAATGTTCACATCGGAAACTATTTTAAAGAGTAATGGAGGAGATCGCATGAAAGAAGTTCAAACTAATCAAGCACCCGCAGCCATTGGTCCTTATTCCCAAGGAATAGTCGTAAATAATATGTTCTTTAGTTCTGGACAAATTCCGTTAACTGCTGAAGGAACGATGGTTAATGGTGATATTAAGGAACAAACGCACCAAGTTTTTCGCAATCTCCAAGCCGTTTTGCAGGAAGCTGGGGCTTCATTTGAAACCGTAATCAAGGCAACGGTTTTTATCAAAAGTATGGATGATTTTGCTGCTGTTAACGAAGTTTACGGAGAATATTTTTCAGCACATAAACCGGCCCGTTCCTGTGTAGAGGTGGCTAGATTACCAAAAGACGCTTTAGTTGAAATCGAAGTGATTGCGCTCGTTAAATAAACGGGCGTTTTTTTGTTGATATTTGGAGAATAAATAGATAAATAGTACCCTAATTTTTGCTAAAACACGGAGCGAATTTCCAATTGTTCACCATTTTGACCTAAATTTTCAAAAAAAATTTAAATAATTAGCAGGAATCAATAAAACTTTGTTGAATTTAATAACTAGCTTTTTATCAATATGAAAAGGGTGTGAGCAAATGGAAGTAACTGACGTAAGATTACGCCGTGTCAATACCGATGGACGGATGAGGGCAATCGCTTCAATTACATTAGATAATGAATTTGTTGTCCACGACATTCGTGTTATTGACGGGAATAACGGTTTATTTGTCGCTATGCCAAGTAAACGTACACCTGATGGTGAATTTCGTGACATTGCGCATCCAATTAATTCAGGAACGCGCGGTAAAATTCAAGAAGCTGTTTTGGCTGAATACCACCGCCTAGGTGAATTAGAAGTAGAATTTGAAGAAGCCGGAGCTTCCTGAGGATTTGAACAACTAGGGCCTTTCTTCTGAGTAAGGCTCTTTTTATTGTTTAAAATATTTTGTCCCCAGTAAAATTGCCCGTATCATCCCTCTTTTTTAAAAATTTTTGCAATAGCATGTGCTCTCCTCTCCTTGAAATGATATCCCATTTACGTTAATATTTTTAATGGATAAAGTGAAACTTCAACGAATGGGGGTTCTTTTCACCCTCACTAAATGATAGTTGAACAGAATCGGACATTTATAGGCAATTGACCAGTGGTCTTACTGCCCGTTAATGTGGGGAAAAAAGAGCTTATTGGAGGACTGTTCATGTCTAATCGCTTTGCTGTGATTTTAGCCGCAGGGCAAGGAACGCGGATGAAATCAAAGCTTTATAAAGTGCTACACCCGGTTTGTGGTAAACCAATGGTTCAACATGTGGTCGACCAAGTGAACAAATTGAATACACAGGAAATAGTTACGATTATTGGCCACGGTGCGGAGATGGTAAAAGCGGAGTTAGGGGATGCAAGCCACTATGCCTTGCAGGAACAGCAGTTGGGTACTGCTCATGCCGTTAGACAAGCACAAGAGATCCTCGAAGGTAAACAAGGCATCACGCTTGTTGTTTGTGGGGATACCCCGCTCATCCGATCAGAGACAATGGAGTCGCTATTTAAACAGCATGAAGAGTCAAAGGCAAAAGCCACGATCCTTACAGCGAAAATAGAAGATCCTACTGGCTATGGTCGGATCATTCGAAATGAAAATGGTCATGTCGAAAAAATTGTGGAACATAAGGATGCGTCTGAAGCAGAGAGACAAATCAACGAGATTAATACAGGGACATATTGCTTTGATAATATTGCCTTATTTGAAGCATTAAAAAATGTTTCAAATGATAATGTTCAAGGTGAATACTATCTGCCGGATGTTATTGAAATCCTTAAAAAGCAGGGAGAGGTCGTTGCAGCATACCAAACTCCTGATTTTGAAGAGACACTTGGAGTAAACGACAGGGTTGCGTTAGCAGAAGCCGAACGGATTATGCGTCATCGTATTAATGAAATTCATATGCGTAATGGCGTAACCATCATCGATCCAGCTAATACCTATATTGAGGACCAAGTCACCATAGGCCAAGATACCGTTATTTTTCCAGGGACGAGCATTAAAGGGAATTCAGTGATTGGATCCGAATGCCAAATTGGACCAAACTCTGAAATTGATCAATGCCTAGTTGGGAACGAAACGGTGATTCGTCAATCGGCAGCTTTCGCTAGTTCCATTGGTTCGCGAGTCAATATAGGCCCATTTGCACATATTCGCCCAGACTCTGCCATTCATGATGACGTAAAAATTGGGAACTTTGTTGAAATTAAAAAAGCTGTGTTCGGAAATGGAAGTAAAGCTTCCCATCTTAGCTATATTGGCGATGCCGAAGTAGGGGATAATGTCAATATTGGCTGTGGATCGATAACGGTAAATTATGACGGTAAAAATAAATTCCTGACCAAAATTGAGGATGATGTTTTTATCGGCTGCAATTCCAATTTAGTTGCACCTGTGACAATTGGAAAAGGAGCCTATGTTGCTGCAGGTTCTACGATCACCAAAAATGTACCGGGAAATGCTTTGTCCATTGCACGGGCACAACAAGTAAATAAAGATAATTACGTTGATAAGCTAAATTTGAAGAAATAAGCGGAGAATTCCAGGAGGCCTGAAATGTCTAATCAATATTTAGATCCAAATTTAAAAGTGTTCACTCTTAATTCAAATATCCCTTTAGCTCAAGAAATTGCAAAGGTAATTGGAGTTGAACTTGGAAAGTGCTCAGTATCAAGGTTTAGTGACGGAGAAATTCAAATTAATATTGAAGAAAGTATCCGTGGCTGCGATGTCTACGTCATTCAGTCAACCAGTCAGCCAGTTAATGACAACATCATGGAATTATTAATCATGATTGATGCGTTAAAGAGAGCATCAGCCAAGACGATTAACATTGTTATGCCATACTATGGCTACGCACGTCAGGATCGAAAAGCAAGAGCACGGGAGCCAATTACTTCAAAATTAGTCGCAAACCTGCTTGAAACAGCAGGAGCTACTCGCGTGCTTACCCTTGATTTACATGCACCACAAATTCAAGGATTCTTTGATATTCCAATTGATCATTTAATGGGTGTTCCAATTCTTTCCGATTATTTTTGCGATAGGGAATTAGACGGTGATATCGTTGTCGTTTCTCCAGACCACGGTGGTGTTACCAGGGCCAGAAAGATGGCTGAACGCTTAAAGGCGCCTATTGCCATTATTGATAAACGTCGCCCAAGACCAAATGTGGCAGAAGTTATGAATATTGTTGGTAATATTGAAGGCAAAGTGGCTATTCTGATTGATGATATTATTGATACAGCGGGTACTATTACTTTGGCTGCCAACGCATTGGTTGAAAACGGTGCAAAAGAAGTATATGCATGCTGTACACATCCAGTATTGTCAGGACCGGCAATTGAAAGAATTCAAAATTCAAAAATTAAAGAATTAGTCGTTACAAATTCCATTGCTCTTCCGGAAGAGAAGAAAATTGAGAAGATTTTCAGCCTTTCTGTAGCACCGCTTATTAGTGAAGCGATTATCCGGATTCACGAAGAACAATCTGTCAGCACTTTGTTTGATTAATTAAAATAGAAAAATGTTTAGACCTTCCTATTTTGGGGAAATTTTATATAGAAGAATGAAATAGGAAGGTGACATTTTATGACAGCTGTTTTACATGCACAAGAACGAAAAGATCTACCAACTTCAGAATTAAAGAAGAATAGACGAAACGGAAATATACCTGCCGTTATTTATGGGGCAAAGGTTGAAAGTAAACCTGTATTTATCAGTTCGGCGGATTTAACAAAAACGATTCGAAGCGTAGGCAGAAATGGAATTATCTCGCTTGATGTAAATGGAAGCAAACAAGATGTAATTTTATCTGACTATCAAGAGGATTTTATAAAAAAGGAAATTATCCACGTTGATTTTCTTGCGGTTGATAAGTCTTCAAAAATTACCGTTGATGTGAGACTCGTCCTTACTGGTGAAGCGGAAGGGGTAAAGGATGGCGGGGTGCTCCAGCAGCCAGTTCATCAACTTTCTATTACAGCCGTTCCTGACCAGATTCCACAGCAAATTGAGATGGATGTAACGAGTCTAAAGGTTGGGGAAACCTTAACCGTTGCGGATATCCCTTATCAAGGTGAATTTACCTTTAATCATGAAGAAGGGGAAGTCATCGCCTCGATTCTTCCACCGAAGCAGGAGGAAGAAATTAATGCTGGTGAACAGCAAGAGGGTGGTCACCCTGATAATGAAGAAGGCAGAGAAACTGAACCAGTGGGTAAAGAATAGCAGCAGACGTAACCTAAATCAGGTTACGTCTTTTGTCGCATAAAGTTAGCTAGTTCAAAAGAATCAACTCTTAAACAGGAGAGGCAAATGTTTCGAAATCTATTTACCAGGCGGGCAAAACCGGAAGAGGTGGGGAATATGAAATGTATCGTAGGCTTAGGAAATCCGGGAAAGCCCTATGAACATACCAGACATAATATCGGATTTGATGTAATTGATGAATTATCCAAGCGATTTTCCATTCCGCTCAATCAGTCAAAATTAAAAGGGTTGTATGGAATGGGTATTTATAAAGGGGAAAAAATCCTGTTATTAAAGCCGCTTACTTATATGAATTTATCAGGTGAATCTATTCGAGCGGTTATGGATTATTATCAAATAGACATTGAAGACTTCCTTGTCATTTATGATGACCTAGACTTGCCCGTGGGGAAAATTCGTTTGCGGCAAAAGGGGAGTCCTGGTGGACATAATGGTATTAAATCAACAGTCGCCCATTTAGGAACACAACAGTTTAATCGAATCCGCGTTGGCATTGATCGTCCTCAAAATGGCATGAGTGTTACCGATTTTGTTTTAGGGAAATTTTGGCAGGAAGAGCAGGCTTTCATCAACGAGGCTATTTTAAAAAGTTCTGATGCTTGTGAGGCGTGGTTAGATAAACCGTTTTTACAGGTGATGAATGAGTATAATGCTTAATCTGTTCATGCATGATACGGGCTATCGATTCATACAATGAAGCAAAACCCGCTAAAATGGAACTATGAATAAGTTCCTCCCATTAGGTACATACTAGTATCGAACTCTTAGAGTGGGGAGGGACAGGCATGGCTATCCATTATTATTGCCGTCATTGTGGAGCAAAACTTGGCTCCATCGAACAATCGTCCATTTATTCGGAATCTCTTGGTCTCCATACATTAACAGAGCATGAACGACAAGAAATGGTCACGTATGACACATCAGGTGATATTCATATTAAAGCCATTTGTGAGGACTGTCAGGAAGCTTTGGAGAGAAATCCCGATTATCATCAGTATGATTACTTAATCCATTAACATGAGCTTTGGACTAAACTCCAAAGCATTTTTCTATTTACATTCTTAACGATCAAATACATTTTTAGGGAGAGGAGGGCATAGTTTGAACGGGTTAAAATCATTATTTTTACAACAGGAAGATGTTCACTCCGTCATCGCCGGCGTGAATGAAGGTTTAAAAGAGCAGCTAATTGCCGGCTTATCGGGCTCATCAAGAACGGTACTGACGGCAACCATCTTTGAAAAAATGAAAAAGCCGATTCTGCTTGTAACCCATAATCTATTACAGGCACAAAAACTATACGATGATATTGCCAATCTAGTAAATGAAAAAGAAGTCTTTTTATTCCCGGCCAATGAATTAATTGCTGCAGAGCTTAGTATCGCCAGCCCAGAATTAAAAGCCCAACGGATTGAGGCGTTAAATTACTGGAGTCAGCACCAGCAAGGAATTTTAATTGCCCCCATTGCCGGTTTAAAGAAAATCCTTCCGCCAAAATCACTATGGAGAAAATACCAACTTTCATTAAAGCTAGGAGAAGACATTGATATTGATCAAATATTAAATACCTTTGTTCAAATGGGTTATGTTCGATCGGAAATGGTATCAACTCCTGGTGAGTTTAGTGTACGAGGGGGAATTATTGATATTTACCCCCTAACCGAAGAGAATCCACTTCGGATTGAGTTATTTGATACAGAAATAGATTCAATTCGCTATTTTTCATTAGAGGACCAGCGATCAAAAGAAAAGATTTCCGAGATAATGATTGGACCGGCAACAGAGGTGTTATTGGAACCGGAAAATTATAGCCTGATGATTGACAAACTTGAGGATGGGCTGGCACAAAGCCTAAGAAAGCTGAAGGATGACAAGGCAAAGGTTCAACTATCTCAAAATATCAGTTATGAGCTGGAACAGTTGAAGAATGGCCAGAAGCCTGAACAAGTCTACAAATACCTATCATTAGGATACGAACATGCTAGTAGTTTAGTAGACTACCTTCCAACTAATGGGCTGGTCATAATTGATGAAATCAGCCGAATTAAAGAAATGAACGATTCGCTTGTCAAAGAAGAGGCAGAATGGTATACAGGCTTGCTGGGTGAAGGTCAGATTATTCATGATGTTCATATTTCTCATGATCTGTCCGCTCTTTTGCAAAAAAAGGAACATCCTGTTCTTTATTTATCCTTGTTTTTACGTCATGTGGCTAATACAAGTCCGCAAAATATCATTAATGTATCCTGTAAGCCGATGCAAAACTTCCATGGACAAATGCATTTGCTGAAATCTGAAGTGGAACGCTGGAAAAAAGGCCATTATTCCATTGTTTTCTTAGGCCCCGATGAAGAACGTGTTAAAAAATTAGAAAGAGTCCTTGAGGATTATGAAATAGAGTCGTCTATTGTTTCGGCCGACCAACAGCTATTACCTGGTAAGGTTCAAATTATTAAGGGGAACCTTCAGGCAGGTTTTGAGCTTTCCATTCAAAAAATTGCGGTTATTACTGAGGAGGAACTCTTTACTAAGCGTTTAAAAAAATCAGCCGGCCGACAAAAATTATCTAATGCTGAGCGGATTAAGAGTTATTCAGAGCTTAAAATAGGTGATTATGTTGTCCATGTAAATCATGGGATTGGGAAATATATTGGAATTGAAACACTAGTGATTAACGGCGTTCATAAGGATTATCTTCATATTCGCTACCAAGGAACAGATAAACTGTACGTACCGGTCGATCAAATAGATTTGGTCCAAAAGTATGTGGGTTCTGAAGGAAAGGATCCTAAAATTTATAAGCTGGGCGGTAGCGACTGGAAAAAGGTTAAAAAGAAGGTTCAATCAACAGTTGAGGATATCGCGGATGATCTAATCAAATTATACGCTGAGAGGGAAGCAGCTGTCGGCTACGCCTTTACACCTGATGGGGATATGCAAAGAGAGTTTGAGAGTTCCTTCCCTTACCGTGAAACGGATGACCAGATAAGGTCCATTCATGAAATTAAAAAGGATATGGAACGGCCTCGTCCAATGGATCGCTTATTGTGCGGTGATGTAGGCTATGGAAAAACGGAAGTGGCGATACGTGCTGCCTTTAAAGCCATTGCTGACGGGAAACAGGTAGCTTTCTTGGTACCGACGACTATATTGGCTCAACAGCATTTTGAGACATTAAGAGAAAGATTTCAAGATTATCCGATTAATATTGGCTTATTAAGCCGATTTCGTACTAAAAAACAACAGGCGGAAACGATGAAAGGGTTGAAGGCGGGAACAGTAGACATTGTCGTTGGAACCCATCGTTTGTTATCAAAGGATATTGTTTACCGTGATATCGGTTTGTTAATCATAGACGAAGAGCAGCGCTTCGGTGTAACCCACAAAGAAAAGATAAAGAAGTTAAAGACCAATATTGATGTATTAACTTTAACGGCAACACCTATTCCAAGAACGCTTCATATGTCGATGCTTGGGGTAAGGGATTTATCTGTCATCGAAACACCGCCGGAAAATCGTTTTCCTGTGCAAACATATGTAATGGAGTATAATGGATACTTAGTTCGGGAGGCCATTGAGCGTGAGTTGGCCCGTGACGGACAAGTTTACTTTTTATATAACAGAGTGGAAGATATTGAACGCAAGGCTGAGGAAATTTCGATGCTGGTTCCAGATGCCCGGGTCGCCTATGCTCATGGAAAAATGACAGAGAATGAATTAGAATCTGTTATGCTTAATTTCCTGTCAGGTGAATTTGATGTGCTTGTAAGTACAACGATTATTGAAACAGGGGTCGATATTCCTAATGTTAATACACTGATTGTCCATGATGCGGATCGTATGGGTTTGTCACAGCTGTATCAGCTGCGTGGTCGCGTAGGACGTTCCAATCGTGTGGCTTATGCCTACTTTACTTATCGGAAAGACAAAGTGTTAACGGAAGTGGCAGAAAAGCGACTTGAGGCAATTAAGGAATTCACCGAATTAGGCTCAGGTTTTAAAATTGCGATGCGGGATTTAGCGATTCGTGGTGCCGGTAATTTGCTAGGTGCCCAGCAGCATGGATTTATTGATTCTGTCGGTTTTGATCTGTATTCACAAATGTTGAAGGAAGCGATTGAGGAAAGAAAAGGCGACCTTAAAGGTGAAGCGAAACCAACTGTTGAAATAGATTTGGAAATCGATGCTTATATTCCTGATTCTTATATTAAAGATGGTCATCAAAAAATTGAAATGTATAAGCGCTTCAGAGGAGCAGTGTCACTTGAAGACATTGAAGAACTTGATGCGGAAATGCAGGATCGCTTTGGTGAATATCCGGATGAGGTCGCCTATTTATTCCAAATTGCTGAATTGAAGGTATATGCCTTGCAAAATGGAGTAGAACAGGTGAAACAGATCAAGCAAGAAGTTACCCTCTTTTTAAATGAAGAGATCACAAACACAATAGATGGCAGTAAAATATTCCATATTGGTAACCAATTTGGCCGCTCCATTATTCCGGGAATGGATGGTAGAAGGCTTAAGATTGTGATCAATACGAAAGAATATAGTACAGCTCAATGGCTTCATATTGCTCTAGAAATGATTAAAGGAATCCCGATGGCAAAAAGAACCCAAGAGAATCCAGTTAATTAACGCTAAACCAAACAAATCCAATGTTGTTGTAACCATTTTTGGAATATTACCTATAAGAGAGAAAAAAAATTACGTTTGTGTATAGAACTTTCCAGATGAAAGATACTAAGTTCAAAGTTGGTAGCGATAAATAAGAAGGATTATCATTACCAAGTTGAAAATCATCAGATGAAAGTGAGGCAACATTGGATGAAAGCAACTGGAATAGTTCGTCGAATCGATGATTTGGGTCGTGTTGTAATTCCCAAAGAAATACGCAGAACTTTGCGTATCCGAGAAGGGGATCCACTAGAAATCTTTGTGGATCGGGATGGGGAAGTTATTCTAAAAAAGTATTCACCAATCAGCGAGCTAAGCGATTTTGCCAAGGAATATGCGGAAGCCCTTTTTGACAGCCTCGGAAATCCCGTGTTAATCTGTGATAGAGATACATTTATTGCCGTATCAGGCGGTTCCAAAAAAGAATATTTGAATAAAAATATCAGTGAATTAGTAGAAAAGACCATGGAGGAGCGTAATTCTGTCCTTACTACACAACAAGGCGAAGTCGCCTTGGTTGATGGCATGAACGAAGCAATGACTTCCTTTACAATTGGTCCGATTATTGCAAATGGAGACCCCATTGGAGCTGTCATTATTTTTGCAAAAGAAGGAACATTGGGTGAAGTGGAAAAGAAAGCAGTCGAAACTGCTGCTGGCTTTTTAGCCAGACAGATGGAGCAGTAGGCTGTATATTCAAATGCAAATGGAAAAAGGCAGCCAATGCTGCCTTTTTTAATGTTATAATACATGTTAGTTTATTTTGGCAGGTGAAGCCGGTGAATCCGTCAAAGGCTTTATTTAAAGGGGCCTTCATTTTAACAGTCGCAGCATTGATTACGAAAATCCTCAGTGCATTTTATCGAATTCCTTTTCAAAATATTGTTGGGGATATCGGTTTTTACATATATCAGCAAGTATATCCGTTTTACGGAGTCGCAATGGTACTCTCCACCACAGGTTTTCCAGTGGTCATTTCAAGGCTCTATGCAGAACAACGGGAGAAGAAGGCAGGGGGCTATGCCAGGTTGCTCCTCTATGTATCTTTTCTATACTTACAATTAATTGGATTTTTGTGCTTTTTGGTTCTATATTTTGGCGCCAGTACGATAGCTGGGTGGATGAATGATCCACATTTAGCGATTCTATTAAGAGTAGTAGCCATAGTCTTTTTACTATTTCCGATTGTATCGGTATTAAGGGGCTATTATCAAGGGATTGGAGATATGACTCCGACTGCTCTGTCCCAGGTTGGGGAGCAATCCATCCGTGTATTAACGATTCTGGTTTTATCCTATCTTTTTATCCAAAAAGGATATTCTTTATATTTTGTTGGTGGAGGGGCTATGTTTGGCTCCATTACTGGAAGTATGACAGCTGGGGTCATCTTGTTTATGTTTCTGCGATTTCGTAAAGACTGGGAAATAATCGGACCCAAAAAAGGCTTAGTAAGGCAATATTATGGGGAATCAAAAGAAATTGTAAAGGCCCTGACCTTCCAGGGACTGACTATATGCCTAAGCGGGATGCTGATGATTTTTATTCAAATGGCCGATTCGTTAAATTTGTATGCACAATTAACAGCAAATGGGTTGGCTCAAGATGCAGCTAAGGGATTAAAAGGGGTTTATGACCGCGGCCAGCCGCTGATTCAAATGGGAACAGTTGCTGCTACTTCCATGTCATTGACGTTAGTGCCGCTCATTACCCGAGAAAGATTAGCTGCAAAACCACAGTTCTTACATCATAAAATACAATTGGCGATCAAAGTCAGTATTGTAATAGGAGCAGGTGCTTCAGCAGGGCTATGGGCGATCATAAAACCGACCAATATCATGTTGTTTGAAAATGGTGCGGGATCCTCTGTATTGGGGATCCTCAGTTGGGTTATCTTTTTTACGTCCATGATTGCAACAATAACGGCCATATTACAAGGTTTGGGCAGTTTCCTTTTTTCAGCAGTTGCAGTGATAACCATATTCCCGTTAAAGTATGTACTAAATCTTGCCCTCATTCCTATACTAGGTATAAAAGGTGCCGCTGTTGCCTCACTTCTTTCTTTAGCGATCGTGACGATGATGTTGTTGCACCAATTAAAAAGACAGGTCAAAATTCCTTTAGTTACCCTTCGTTTCATGGTGGTCGTTCTTTTGGGTACTGCAGCTATGTACCTAGTTTTAAAGGAATACTTACTGGTTACCACGTTTATTACAAGGTTGTTTGATATGCATCGACTTGGTGCTGCTATTCAGGCGCTGAGCGCAGTATTAATCGGCGGATTCGTTTTTTTATTTATAATATTAAGAGGGGAAATATTCCACGAAGAGGATTTGGCTTATTTTCCACTAGGAAGTAAATTAAAATATTTTATCGCTCGAAAGGACCGATTCCAATAATGGCGAACAAAATTGAAATTGTAGGGTTAGGAGCAGGAGATCTTGAACAGCTTCCTGTTGGTGTATATAAGAAACTACTTCATTCCGGTCAGGTGTTTTTGCGAACGAAAGAGCATCCGGTTGTTGCTGACCTAGTGAGTGAAGGAATGCAATATGTTTCATTTGATGACATTTATGAGAAACATGAACAATTTGAAGAAGTCTATCAGGAAATTACCGAACTATTAATCAAAAAGGCGCAAGAAAATTCCATTATTTACGGTGTACCGGGGCATCCACTTGTGGCCGAGCGGACGGTGCAGCTGCTTTTAGCAGAAGGGCCCAAACAAGGTCTGGACATTGTCATTGGCGGTGGACAAAGCTTTTTAGATGCCATATTTGCTTCATTAAAGGTAGATCCGGTTGAGGGGTTTCAACTGCTTGATGGAACGGCACTACATAAAGACCAACTGATGGTTAATCAGCATATGATTATCAGCCAAGTATATGACCAATTTATTGCTTCCAATGTTAAGTTAACCTTGATGGAAAAACTGCCGGATGATTATGAAGTAACAATCGTAACGGCTGCAGGTAGCGATCAAGAAATAATGGAAACAGTACCGTTATATGAATTGGACAGAAATGTTTCTATCAACAATCTCACCTCTGTTTATGTACCTCCAGTGAAAGAAGAGACACTTTTATGGAAGGATTTCTCCAAGCTTAGAGAGGTCATTGCCATTTTACGTGGGCCGAATGGTTGTCCATGGGATAAAGAACAAACACATGAATCGTTAAAACCATACTTAATTGAGGAAACGTATGAAGTGATTGATGCTATAAATGAAGGGGATATTGATCATTTGATTGAAGAGCTAGGGGATGTCTTGCTTCAAGTGATGCTTCATGCACAGATCGGTGAGGATGAAGGCTATTTTTCTATTGAAGATGTGATTGAAGGGCTAGCCGCGAAGATGGTTCGCAGGCATCCACATGTGTTTGGTACGGGGATGGCTGACACCGCTGAAGAGGTAGTTCAGAACTGGCAGGAAATTAAGAAACAGGAAAAAGGCGGAGTGCCAGATTCCTTGCTAGATGGCGTTTCTAAGTCATTGCCTAAATTGTTGATGGCATTTGAGTTACAAAAAAAAGCAGCAAAAGTAGGCTTTGATTGGCAGGAAGTAACCCTGGCTTTAGAGAAAGTGAAAGAAGAGCTAGAGGAGTTTGTTCAGGAGCTAGATGGAACACAGGAAGGTCTTGCCAGAGCAAAACAGGAATTTGGCGATTTATTATTTGCCCTTGTAAATGTGGCCAGGTTTCTAAAAATGGATCCAGAGGAAGCATTGTATGAAACGAATGTAAAATTTATGCGGAGATTTCAGTATATCGAGAAAAAAGTCAAAGAAAGCGGGCGGGTCTTTAGTGATTTTACGCTTGAAGAACTGGATCGATATTGGGATGAGGCAAAAATAAACGGATTATAGGATGGGATGAACAGTATGCGTTTAGACAAATTTTTAAAAGTATCTAGATTAATCAAAAGAAGAACGTTGGCAAAAGAAGTATCGGATCAGGGTAGAATAGAAATTAATGGAAAAGAGGCGAAAGCCAGCTCTAATGTAAAGGTAGGAGATGAATTAACGTTACGGCTGGGTCAAAGATTAGTAACCGTAAGAATCGACCGAATTCAAGAGACGAGCCGAAAAGACGAAGCAGCCGAAATGTATACCATTCTTAAGGAAGAAAGAGTGGGCAATTTCGACGAAGGCATGCAATAATAGCGTTTTGACGTTCTAAATTACCTCTCAATCTCATAAAAATGTACAAGTACCTATGATTGAGAGGGATGTTAGATGAGTCAATTTTATGATAACAATCAACCAAAAAGTAGTGTTCCCGACCATGATGTCATAATGAGGGGGCGGAAGCTTCTAGATATTACCGGGGTAAAACAAGTAGAGAGCTTTGATACGGAAGAGTTTTTATTAGAAACGTCTATGGGGTTCCTAGCGATTAAGGGTCAAAACCTGCAAATGAAAAATTTAGATGTGGAGAAGGGGATCGTTTCAATCAAGGGGAAAATTTTTGATTTGGTCTATATTGATGAACATCATGGGGAGAAGGCTAAAGGCTTCTTTAGCAAGTTGTTCAGATGACCCTTTCAACACAATTCCTTACCATGATTTCAATGATTGGCATGGGGTCCTTATTTGGTGCCATGTTTGATACGTACCAAAGGTTTTTAAACAGGCCCAAGCGAAAAAGCTGGATTGTATTTATCAATGATCTGCTCTTTTGGATGATTCAGGCCCTGATTATTTTCTATGCGTTATTTGTCGTAAACAATGGGGAATTGCGTTTCTATATTTTTATCGCACTTATTTGTGGGTTTGCGGCCTACCAGAGTCTGCTTAAAGGTACTTATCTCCAACTTTTGGAATTAGTTATTAAAACAACCCTAACAATAGCACGATTAATAAGAAAGACTTTTCTGCTATTCATTTATAAACCTATCGTCTCGCTAATTCAGTTTCTACTATTCATCCTTTTATCACTTGGCAGTGGGTTGCTAACCCTTGTCAAATTAATTTACAAAGTGGTCGCTATTGTTGTTAAATTGATTCTTGGAATAATCAAGAAAATATTAATAATTTTATGGAAACTTTTGCCGAAAGGTCTTAAAAAATCCGTCGAGAAGTTATATAATAAAACGGCAGGAAATTTTAAGGGAATCGGGAATTATATAATTAAATGGGTGAATAAGTGGAAAAAACGAAAAGAGTAAGGTAGGTAAAGGGAATGGGAGCAGAACGACAACGAAATGTATCAAAAATACAGACACCCTTTGTTCAACAGCAGGAATATGCCGAAATCGCATCTGCCAGAAAAAGAAAACTGTTATTGAGACGGCTTTCCCTATTTTTTGTTTGTGCAAGTTTCATATCTTATTTTATGATTTCAAGTTTCGTTTCCCAAACATCAAAGTTGGAGGCCAAGGTGGAAGAAAAGCATAAATTGGCCAAGAACTTGGCTGAACTAAAACAAGAAGAAGACATCTTAAAGGAAAATATCGTAAAGCTAAACGATGATGATTACATTGCTAAACTTGCCAGAAAAGAATATTTTTTCTCTGATCAAAATGAAGTTATTTTTAATATTCCGGATGATAATAAGGGAAAATCAACCAATTAGTTGTGTTATTGACACTCATTTTTCACTTTTTGTATAATATATAGTAAGTATGATTTTTTAATTTTTTAAGGAGGAACATTTTTTTTATGTCAATCGAAGTAGGCAGCAAGTTACAAGGAAAGGTAACAGGAATTACGAATTTCGGAGCGTTTGTGGAGCTGCCGGATGGATCAACAGGACTTGTACACATCAGTGAGGTTGCGGACAACTATGTAAAAGATATTAATGACCATCTTAAAGTTGGCGACCAGGTGGAAGTCAAGGTACTTAATGTTGAAAAGGATGGCAAAATCGGGTTATCTATTAAAAAGGCAAAGGATAGACCGGAAGCCGAGAAAAGACATTCACATTCACATTCACAACGCCCTCGTCAAGGAAGGGCAAACGATCGCAGCAATAACAGACCAGAAAACTTTGAGCAAAAAATGGCCAAATTTTTAAAAGACAGCGAAGATCGTTTATCTTCCCTAAAGCGAAACACTGAGTCTAAGCGCGGAGGAAGAGGGGCTAGACGAGGATAACTTGCTGCTTATTTATAATCGGATAAAGCAGATGTCACTAATCATCTAATAAAAAACAAGACAGGTCTTAACGGCTTGTCTTTTTTATTTGTACACACAAAAAAATCGGCGAACTCGCCGATTTTTTTAATGCTTGCGCTTTTCGTTATAGCGGCGGAGGGGATCGAACCCCCGACCTTACGGGTATGAACCGTACGCTCTAGCCAGCTGAGCTACACCGCCAAATATTTTAGACACAAGTAATATAATACAAACTTCTTAAAAAGATGTCAATATCCTTTAGGAAAAACTGAAAAATCCGACACCGGCTAGGGATAGTTCATATTATTTGATTGAATATAGTGAAAACCGTCGAAACGTTTTTTCAGAATTGTCCACCAATTTGACAAACTTCTAAATCTAGCAACTTTATAATAGTCCCTAACGATGAAATAAGAGGGAGTGCTAGTTATGGAAAAGGTAGAACAGAGTTTAATAGAGCCAATCAGAGAAGTCAACCTTCATTCATCAAAATGGAATATAGATCATTTGATAAATCAATTCCTTTTACTGTTGGAAACATTTTTTATAAAAAAGGGAATTCTCCTGTTATTAGTGGGATTTTTATTAGGACGGGCCTTAATTTTGGCAAAATTAACTCCTTTTGGCCTACCATTTTTTGCAGTAGTTTATTTAATCAAACGTGATAAGGCACCGCTAGCCTTAATCGGATTGATTGTCGGTGCTGCGACCATTTCATTGGGGAATGCAGCCTTAACATTCACCGTAGCGCTTGGCTTTCTAGTAGCGTTTAAGATAGGAGAGAAGTGGATTAAGAATGAAATGAAAGCCTTGCCCTTTTTTGTAGGAATTATTTTGGGGGCAGGGAAATTGGCAGAAGCCTTTATCTCGTCCAAGCAGCTTGCTGTTTATGACATCATGATGGTAGGGGTTCAGGCCAGCCTGGCCTTTATTTTAACGTTAATTTTTTTACAAAGTATTCCCCTATTTACCTTTCATAAGCGGAGGCAGCTATTAAAAACAGAGGAAATTGTCTGTTTAATTATTCTCCTGGCGTCCATCATGACCGGGACCATAGGTTGGAAGATTTATGATTTATCTTTAGAACATATCATGTCACGTTATCTCGTTTTAGTATTTTCCTTTATTGCTGGGGCAACTGTCGGTTCTACTGTAGGCGTTGTCACGGGTCTCATTTTTAGCCTCGCAAGCGTATCAAGCTTTTATCATATGAGTTTATTAGCCTTCTCAGGAGTTTTAGGTGGTTTATTAAAGGAAGGGAAAAAGTTAGGTGTTTCACTGGGCCTATTTATCGCTACTTTGTTGATTGGTATGTATGGTGAAGGTGTCGGTTCTCTTAAACTCACTCTAATGGAAACAGCAGGCGCTATTTTATTGTTCCTATTTACACCGCAAAACTTAACCTCCCGCTTGGCAAAGTATATTCCAGGTACCCCCGAGCATACGGCAGAACAGCAAAAATATATGCGTAAAATGCGTGATGTGACAGCTCAAAGAGTCTCGCAGTTCTCCCATGTCTTTCAAGCCCTCTCCCATAGCTTTTCTCAGGTGGATATCTTTCCGGATGATCATGAGGAGGAGCGGGAAATGGACTATTTTATGAGTCATGTGACAGCAAAGACTTGCCAAACATGTTTTAAGAAAGAACAATGCTGGGCAAAGAATTTTAATACAACCTATGCCTATATGGAACAAATTATTCATGATATGGATCGTAATGATGGAAATGTATCCTTGAAATTGTCGAGGGATTGGGAGAAGCATTGTTCACGGACGAAAAAGGTGTATGAAACCATTGGTCAGGAGCTTACATTTTATCAGGCCAATCAAAAATTAAAAAAGAAGGTACAGGAGAGCCGAAAGCTCGTTGCCGATCAATTACAGGGTGTTTCCGAAGTAATGGGCAACTTCGCCAAGGAAATACAACGGGAGCGAGAAAATTATTATAAACAAGAAGAACAGATTATTGAGGCAATACAGGGGTTTGGTGTTGAGATTGAACAGGTGGAGATTTTTAGTCTTGAACCGGGAAATGTCGATATTGAAATAACGGTACCTTTTTCCAACGGACATGGAGAATGCGAAAAATTAATTGCCCCGATGTTATCCGATATCCTTGGGGAATCCATCATTGTTAAAAAAGAAGATTATGAAGAATATTCAAATGGGGTATGTCATGCTGTATTCCGATCATCAAAGCCGTTTACTGTTGAAACTGGTGTAGCACATGCAGCTAAGGATGGCGGATTGGTTTCAGGTGACAGCCACTCGACCATTGAACTCGGGTTTGGCAAGTTTGCTGTTGCGATCAGTGATGGCATGGGAAATGGAGAGAGAGCCCATTATGAAAGTAAAGAAACCTTGCAGCTTTTGCAAAAAATCCTGCAATCGGGAATTGAAGAGAAATTAGCTATTAAATCAGTGAACTCGATTCTTTCTTTAAGAACCACAGATGAGATATTTTCAACTTTGGATTTAGCAATGATTGACTTGAAAAATGCTTCTGCCAACTTTCTCAAAATTGGGTCCACGCCAAGTTTCATTAAAAGGGGTAAAAAAATTATTAAGATCCAAGCAAGCAATCTTCCTATTGGGATTTTGCAGGAATTTGAGGTTGACGTCGTGTCGGAACAGTTAAAATCCGGAGATTTATTAATAATGATGAGTGATGGGGTTTTTGAAGGACCAAAGCACGTGGAAAATTATGACTTGTGGATGAAGCGGAAGCTCCTTGAACTTGAGACGGATGACCCACAGGAGGTGGCAGACTTAATTCTTGAGGAGGTAATCAGGTCCAGATCAGAAATGATCGATGATGATATGACAGTCATGGTGGCAAAAATCAAACATAATACGCCAAAATGGGCTTCTATTCCAATCCAAAAACTAAAACGGCAAGCTTAATTCATTATTTTGTACCTTCTTCCTTCTGATTATGTATAAATACGTTTGCTCTAGTCGAAAATGGTATCAAGACTAGGAGTGGAGGGAGAAGTTATGCATACTGGTAAGATTAGGCAAGTTTTATTAATTACCGATGGCTGCTCCAATCAAGGAGAAGATCCAATTGCTATGGCGGCCTTGGCAAAAGAACAAGGAATAACGGTAAATGTTATTGGTGTCATGGATCGGGATGTTATCGATGAAAAAGGGATAACAGAAATCGAAGGAATAGCTCTATCTGGAGGAGGGGTTAGCCAGATTGTATATGCACAACAGCTTTCGCAAACCGTTCAGATGGTTACTCGAAAAGCAATGAATCAAACAATACAGGGAGTAGTGAATCGGGAATTACAGCAAATTTTGGGACGTTCCAAAACGATGGAAGATTTGCCGCCGGAAAAAAGAGGCGAAGTCATGGAGGTAGTGGATGAGTTAGGTGAAACGGTAGAATTGGACGTGTTGGTTCTTGTCGATACGAGCGCCAGTATGAAACATAAGCTTCCAACTGTTAAGGAAGCCTTGTTGGATCTGTCATTAAGCTTAAACGCCCGCACAGGGGAAAACCAATTTTCCGTCTATGTATTTCCCGGGAAAAATCAGGATGTCGAAAAATTGTTGGATTGGACCCCAAAACTACAGGCCTTAACAAGTGTTTTTTCAAAATTATCGACAGGTGGTATTACACCTACGGGTCCGGCAATACGAGCAGCCATTTCCTCATTTGAACAAATTCATTCACGAAGGAGTTTATTGGCAAGTGATGATGAATCATTCTTTGAAGAATCTGTGTAAGGTCATTCCCGGGACAATCATTTCAGGAAAATGGCATGGAAAGCACTATCAAATAGTTAAGGAACTGGGATTTGGAGCAAACGGGGTGGTTTACCTTGCCAAGCATCTTAACACTCAAGTTGCTTTAAAAATGAGTGATAATGGAATGTCCATCACTTCTGAGGTAAATGTATTGAAATCATTTGCAAAGGTCCAAGGGTCTACCCTCGGACCTTCTTTGCTTGATGTGGATGATTGGATTAGTGATCGAGGGAGAATTTCTTTTTATGTTATGGAATATATTCAGGGTCCAGACCTATTAACTTTTTTGCAACAAAAAGGGGCAAGCTGGATGCCGGTTTTATTTCTTCAGCTCCTTAGTGATTTGGAAGTCCTGCATCAAAATGGATGGGTATTTGGTGACTTAAAACCGGAAAACTTAATTGTTACGGGCCCGCCTCCGAAGATTCGGTGCATTGATGTTGGTGGAACGACCATCCAGGGAAGGGCTATAAAGGAGTTTACCGAATTTTATGATCGCGGTTATTGGGAATTAGGTACCCGCAGAGCAGAACCAACCTATGATTTATTTGCAGTGGCCATGATTATGATTAACACGGTTTATCCAAAAAGATTTAATAAAACAACAGGGGGTTTGTCACAACTGCGGGAAGCAATCAGGCAAAAGCCAGAGCTTTCGAGATTCAATCAGGTGATTGTGAAGGCACTGCAAGGCCATTACAAAGCAGCCTCAGAAATGAGGAGGGATCTTTTAGAGGCAATTTCTGACAAACCAAGGCAAGGTCATGTATCCGCTCAAACAGCCAAGCCGAAAGTTCAAAGCAACCAACCGGGTCAAAAGGCCAGCCAGTCATTAACAAGACAAACCTATAGGGAAAAAAAGAAGAAAAACGGTTGGACTGAATTCTTCATAATCGCATTCGTCATCGGTTTATTATATTTCCTTTATATTTTTATAAAACTGCTGTAATTATTGAAACTTCTTTCCGGATTAATCGTATAACAAGAAATAGAAATAAGTAACAAAAAATTCATCAACATTGTCATACCTATTTTTTGATAGATACTAATTAAAAGTGGTAAGCTAATCTTATTCTAATTAAGCTTAGGAAAGAATGTGCATAGATATGTTTGAGGCAAAAGTTGAAGCCTTTCTGGCGAGACATTCACTCAAGCTTGATCATATCAACATGGTGGTGGGTGTTTCAGGTGGGCCGGATTCATTAGCCTTGCTTCACTTTTTGCAAAAGGAAAGGGAGAAAAAGGATTTAAATCTTGTTGTTGCTCACGTTGACCATATGTTTCGTGGGCAGGAATCGTACGAAGATGCAATGTTTGTCAAAAACTATTGTCAATCATTTGATATTCCTTTTGAAATGACACGTGTGAATGTACCGGAACTAATTCGTAAAACAGGAAAGAGTTCACAGGTGGCTGCACGGGAAGTAAGATATGAATTTTATTATACGGTTATGGAGAAGTATAAAGCCCCATACTTAGCACTTGGACATCATGGTGATGATCAAGTTGAAACGATTTTGATGAGATTAACAAGGGGCAGCACTGGGATGGCAAGAGCGGGAATTCCCTTTTCCCGACCATTTGGCACTGGAATGATTATAAGACCATTCTTATGTGTAACAAAGAGAGAGATACAGTTGTACTGTCAAGAGAACCACCTCATTCCAAGGTTAGATCCTAGTAATGATAAGGGGATTTATAGTAGAAACAGATTCCGTAAAGAGGTCCTTCCTTTTTTGAAAAAAGAAAATCCTCAAGTCCATGAGCATTTTCAACGGTTTAGTGAGGAACTTCAGACAGATGATGAATTTCTCAATGATCTAGCTAGTAAAGAAATAAAGGCAGCGGTCAAGGAGCAAACAGAGGATAAAATGTCTATTGACATTAGTAAATTCCTCGAAATGCCTTTACCTTTACAAAGAAGAGCGATTCAACTAATATTAAAATATCTTTATAAAGAGGAAAAAGTTACCCTTTCAGCCATACATATTGACCAAATTTTTCGGCTTTTACAGCGAGATGAACCATCAGGCACTCTGGATTTCCCGCACGGCCTAAAGGTGATTCAATCTTATCAGCAATTATCTTTTCATTTTAACCCAGACAAAGCCAAGCCTTACTATATTGAAGCAAGAGAGCCTGGGAAGTTTCTCCTCCCAAATGGGGATAGTGTGATCATTGAAAAGGTAAATCGGGACATTTCCGAAAGGGGTTCTCATATAGCTGTATTTAATGAGGAAGAAATCAAATGGCCAATTGTCATTCGCACTAGGAGCAAGGGTGATCGGATGACTTTAAAAGGGATGTCTGGTTCAAAAAAGTTGAAAGACATTTTTATTGACGAAAAGATTCCTCTTCATGACCGAGATACATGGCCTGTAATAACAGATGGTCATAACCGGATCATTTGGCTGCCAGGCTTAAAAAGGTCATCATTTGAAGAAAAAAAAGCAATCACACATCAAAATTTACTACTCACATTAAAAAGTAATGATCTTCTAGGGGGCACAATGAATGATGAATCAGGACATTGAAAAAGTATTAGTTTCAGAAGAGGAAATCCAGGGAAAAATAAAAGAGCTGGCAACACAGTTAACGGAAGAATATAAAGATCGCTTTCCTCTTGCAATCGGAGTATTAAAGGGTGCGATGCCGTTTATGGCTGATTTATTAAAACGCATGGATTGTTATTTGGAAATGGATTTTATGGATGTATCAAGTTATGGGACTGCATTTGTTTCATCTGGAGAGGTAAAAATCCTAAAGGATTTAGATACTTCTGTAGAGGGAAGAGATATCCTAATCATTGAGGATATTATTGACAGTGGGTTGACCTTGAGTTATTTAGTGGATTTATTCAAATACCGTAAGGCAAAATCCATTAAAATCGTTACGCTTCTTGATAAACCAAGTGGAAGAAAGAGCGATATTCAAGCTGATTATGTTGGTTTTATTGTTCCGGATGAATTTGTTGTTGGTTACGGATTAGACTATATTGAGAAGTATCGAAACCTTCCATATATTGGCGTTTTAAAACCGGAAGTTTATAGTACTAACGAATAATCATATTCGATTTTTCCCGTTAACATATGGATCAAAAAACGCCCTAACAAGGGCAATTTCTTGAATTTACAAGATTTTCTATGATACTATTTAATATAGTTTTTACCCGCGGGAGGAGGTAAGAGATGAATCGGATTTTCCGTAATACCATCTTTTATTTATTGATATTTTTAGTTATTATTGGCGTTGTTAGTTTCTTCAATGGTAGCAACGACCAAACTGACCAAATTTCTTATGACAAGTTTGTGCAGCGATTAGAAAACAAGGAAGTAAAGTCCTTTTCGATGCAGCCAGAACGAGGGGTATATGAAGTTCGTGGTGAACTTTCAACAAACAGTAAGAAATTTATTACTTATATCCCTAACAGTGAAAAAATTCTAGACAGTATTCAAAGCTCCAAAGTTAAAGTTGACGTAATGCCAGCGAAGGAAACAAGTGGATGGGTTACCTTCTTTACATCCATTATTCCATTTGTGATTATTTTTATCTTATTCTTCTTCTTATTGAACCAAGCTCAAGGCGGCGGAAGCCGAGTTATGAACTTTGGTAAATCTAAGGCTAAGCTTTATAACGATGATAAGAAAAAAGTCCGTTTTAAAGATGTAGCCGGTGCGGATGAAGAAAAAGCAGAATTAGTGGAAGTTGTTGAGTTTTTAAAAGACCCGCGGAAGTTTTCTGAGTTGGGTGCACGTATTCCAAAAGGTGTCCTTCTTGTAGGACCTCCGGGAACAGGTAAAACGCTCCTAGCCCGTGCGGTTGCTGGTGAGGCAGGAGTGCCATTCTTCTCCATCAGTGGATCTGATTTCGTTGAAATGTTTGTCGGGGTCGGTGCATCCCGTGTCCGTGATTTATTTGAAAATGCGAAGAAAAATGCTCCATGTATTATTTTTATCGATGAAATTGATGCTGTTGGACGTCAGCGTGGTGCCGGTTTAGGTGGCGGCCACGATGAGCGTGAACAGACCTTAAACCAATTGCTTGTTGAAATGGATGGTTTTGGCGCCAATGAGGGAATAATCATTATCGCCGCAACCAACCGTCCAGATATTTTAGACCCTGCATTATTACGTCCTGGTCGTTTTGACCGTCAAATTACTGTTGATCGTCCGGATGTAAATGGACGTGAAGCGGTTTTAGGTGTACATGCACGCAATAAGCCGTTAGATGAAGCCGTAAATCTAAAACATATCGCTATGAGAACTCCAGGATTCTCTGGTGCAGACCTTGAGAATCTACTGAATGAGGCGGCTCTTGTGGCAGCCCGTCAAAACAAAAAGAAAATCGATATGGTTGATATTGATGAAGCAGTAGACCGCGTTATCGCTGGACCTGCGAAAAAGAGCCGGGTTATTTCAGAGAAAGAACGCAAAATCGTTGCCTTCCACGAAGGCGGTCATACAGTGATTGGGTTAGTGCTAGATGAAGCAGATATGGTTCACAAAGTTACCATTGTACCACGTGGTCAAGCCGGTGGATATGCTGTCATGCTGCCAAGAGAAGATCGTTACTTTATGACCAAGCCAGAGTTATTAGATAAAATTGTTGGTCTTTTGGGTGGACGTGTAGCTGAGGAGATTGTCTTTGGTGAAGTAAGTACGGGAGCGCATAATGACTTCCAGCGCGCTACCGGAATTGCCCGTCGAATGGTAACCGAGTTTGGTATGAGTGATAAGCTTGGACCGCTACAGTTTGGTTCAGCTCAAGGTGGTCAGGTATTCCTTGGACGTGATCTCCATAATGAGCAAAATTATTCCGATGCCATTGCTTATGAGATTGATTTAGAAATCCAGCGGATTATTAAAGAGTCTTATGAGAGATGTAGACAAATTCTTACCGAAAATCGCGATAAACTGGATTTAATCGCGAAAACGCTCTTAGAAGTAGAAACGCTTAATGCGGAACAAATCAAGTATTTGGTTGAAAATGGCCGCTTGCCTGAAGACCCTACAGAGCTTAAAACGGTAAAATTAGATAACAAAAAAGCTGATGATGTAAAAGTAACCATCAATACCAAGAAGGATGAGGGAGAAAAAGAGGAGAAGTCATTCCTAGATACCCCTCCTGAGGACATTGATTATAAGTAAATGAGGGAAGAGTGCTTTGATGAAGCACTCTTTTTTTTCACGAATAAACTAATTATGGTATTATGTTTGCATGTAAGCAATGAAAACATAACAAAGTGAGTGATCAATGTTGATTTTCGTTTTTGATGTGGGGAATACAAATATTGTTTTAGGTGTATATGATGGTGAAGAACTGAAATATCATTGGCGGATTGAAACAAACCGCAACAGAACAGAAGACGAATTTGGTATGAGCATCAAATCATTATTTGAGCATGCAGGACTTTCTTTTTCAGATATAAATGGCATTATTATTTCTTCGGTTGTACCTCCGATTATGTTTGCTTTAGAGAGAATGTGTCATAAGTACTTCCATATTAAACCTTTAGTCGTTGGCCCTGGCATTAAGACGGGACTAAATATTAAATATGAAAATCCTAGGGAAGTGGGAGCGGACAGAATTGTTAATGCAGTTGCTGCCATTCACGAGTATGGTTGTCCGCTGATTATTGTTGATTTTGGCACAGCAACGACTTATTGCTATGTGAATGAAGATCGTCAATATATAGGTGGTGCCATCGCTCCTGGAATTGGGATTTCAACAGAAGCTCTTTATTCAAGGGCTGCCAAGCTGCCCCGTATTGAAATTGCCCGGCCCGAAGGCGTTATTGGAAAAAATACAGTATCTGCCATGCAAGCTGGTATTGTCTATGGTTATGTTGGACAAGTTGAAGGCGTTGTAAAGCGGATGATGGACCAAAGTAAAAAGAAACCAACCGTCATTGCAACCGGCGGATTGGCAAATTTAATAGCTCAAGAATCCACCATCATTGATGTTGTTGACCCTTTTCTAACTTTGAAAGGGTTGCAGCTAATTTATAAACGGAATACGGATACCATAAAGAATAGCACTGAGAAAGGGGAATAGGAATGAACGATTATCTTGTAAAAGCTTTAGGATTTGACGGAAATATAAGAGCATATGCGGTTAGAACCACAGAAACGGTGAGTGAGGCCCAACGTCGTCATGGAACTTGGAGAACAGCATCTGCCGCCTTAGGCCGCACTATGACTGCAGGGGTCATGATGGGCGCCATGTTAAAAGGGGACAATAAGTTAACAATTAAAATTGATGGCGGCGGTCCTCTTGGACCCATTCTCGTGGATAGTAATGCCAAGGGTGAAGTACGTGGGTATGTGACAAATCCCGAGATAGATTTTGAAGCAAATGAACATGGTAAGCTTGATGTACGCCGCGCGGTTGGAACAGAAGGGGTATTATCAGTGGTAAAGGATACGGGAATGCGTGACTTTTTCTCCGGTCAAGTTCCCCTTGTTTCCGGAGAATTAGGGGAGGATTTTACCTATTACTTTGCGACTTCAGAACAGGTTCCTTCATCTGTAGGAGTTGGTGTATTAGTAAATCCTGATGACTCCATTCTAGCTGCTGGAGGATTTATTCTTCAAGTTATGCCGGGGACATCCGATGCCATTATTTCTAAATTGGAAGAAAGGCTAAAAGTAATTCCACCAGTTTCGAAATTGATTGAAAAAGGACTTACTCCTGAACAATTATTAGAAGAACTGTTCGGCAGTGGAAATGTAAAAATCATGGAAACGATGCCAGTCAAGTTTGCTTGTAATTGCTCCAAACAACGATTTGCAGATGCCATTATTGGCTTAGGGGCAAAAGAAATTCACGATATGATTGTAGAAGACGGCCAGGCTGAGGCACACTGCCATTTTTGCAATGAAAAATATCTTTTTTCCAGGGAAGAATTAGAGGAATTAATGAAGGAAGCTAAATAAACATAACCACTGGAGGAGAACAGGTTGGGGAAGAAGCAGCTTTGGATGGTTATAGCAGGACTCATTTTGCTCAATTGCCTCACGATTACTTTCTTCTTAACAAAGGGATCGAACGAGGAAAGTGCTGAGAATGAAGCAGTGGCAAAAGTGGGGAAACAAACCATTACACGACAGGATTGGCTCCACCAATTAGAAATTAGATATGGAAAAGATGTTTTAAAGGAAATGATTGATCAAAAGGTTATTAAAGAAATGGCTGAAAAGTATGGCATTCGCATTTCTGATCAAGAAGTGGAACGGGAATTCAGATTGCTGCAAGCAACAAATCAATCCTTTAATCAGAATAACACCTATAATAACAAAAAGTGGAAAGAACAAATTCGAAACAGTCTAATTTTAGAAGAGCTTTTAACAAAGGATGTTAATATATCCGATAAAGAGTTAAGGGCCTATTATGAAAAAAATAAAGATTTATTTAATGTTCCTGAAGTTTATCATCTCTCGCAAATCATTGTAAAAACGAATGATGAAGCCAAAAAGGTATTAAAGGAATTGTCACAAGGATCGAGTTTTTCAGCCACGGCCATGGAAAGCTCTGTTGATGAGTTTTCCGCAAATGAAGGCGGCGATATTGGGTATATTAGTGAAGGGGATGAAAAGTACCCGGATCAATACATTACTGCCGCGAAGCAGCTGAAAAAAGGAGCTGTCACCAAACCAATCAAGGTAGAACAAGGTTACGCTGTTCTGAAGCTTATGAGTAAAAAGAGCGGACTTAAATATTCGTATAATCAAGTAAAAGATGAAATACGACGGCAAATGGCTTTAGAACAATTAAAAACATCAGCATCTGCATCGACCTTTTGGAAAGAGGCAGGAGTTGAATGGTTTTACGGAAAAGACCAGAATACTAACTAAAAACACAGGATAAACATTCTGTGTTTTTCTTTTACAAAAATTTCACAAAATTCCCATAGCAAAATGATTGACAAAACCAGTTTAAAATTGGTAAATTGTATATAAATCCAATAAAAATACTCGGAATAGAGGTGCCCATATGGTTCGTGTTGCAAATTCAGTTGCCGAATTAGTCGGCCAAACACCAATTGTAAAGCTAAATAGATTAGTAGATGACAATAGCGCAGAAGTATACTTAAAGCTTGAATATTTTAACCCTGGAAGTAGCGTTAAGGACCGGATTGGTTTAGCAATGATTGAGGCCGCAGAACAAGAGGGTTTAATTAAACCAGGTGATACCATTATTGAACCAACCAGTGGTAATACTGGAATTGGTCTTGCAATGATTGCTGCTGCAAAAGGATATCGTGCCGTATTTGTAATGCCTGAAACAATGAGCTTAGAGAGAAGAAATCTCCTTCGTGCTTACGGGGCAGAGCTTGTGTTAACTCCGGGACCAGAAGGTATGAAAGGTGCTATTGCTAAAGCAGAAGCACTTGCAGCAGAAAACGGCTATTTCATGCCGCAACAATTTAAAAACCAAGCAAACCCTGAAGTTCATAGAAAAACAACTGGGAAAGAAATTGTAGAGCAAATGGACCAACTGGATGCATTTGTATCCGGTATCGGTACAGGTGGAACCATTTCCGGTGCGGGAAGTGTCATTCGTGAAAAATTCCCAAATGCTAAGATTTATGCAGTTGAGCCAAAGGATTCAAATATCCTTTCGGGTGGAAAGCCTGGCCCTCATAAACTTCAAGGCCTTGGAGCAGGATTTGTTCCTGATACGTTAAATACAAATATTTATGATGAAGTGGTTCAAATTACCACTGAAGAGGCATTTGAAGCTTCCCGCCGTGCAGCAAGAGAAGAAGGGATTCTAGGTGGCATCTCTTCAGGAGCAGCCATCTCTGCGGCCCTGAAGGTAGCAAAAGAACTTGGCAAAGGTAAAAAGGTTCTTGCGATCATTCCTGATAACGGTGAGCGTTATTTAAGTACACCATTATATCAATACGATGCAGAATAATTCCTATTAAAAAAGAGGCATTGGCTTACAAAAAGCCATGCTTCTTTTTTATGAACTTAAATAAATTCTGGGTCCTCCATTGCTTTATTGATAAACCAATTTCATGTATGATAATAAGAGTTGTAATTTTGGCAAGGGGGATGAAATAAGAGGTGCAAACAATTCATTGTGGTCCCTATATATTGGATTTTACGAAAAAAACCAATGTGATGGGAATTCTAAATGTGACACCGGATTCCTTTTCGGATGGAGGAAGGTTTAATGTAATTGAAATGGCCATTGAGCATGCAAAAGAAATGGTAGCAAATGGTGCGGACATTATTGATATTGGTGGAGAATCCACTCGCCCTGGTTTTACAGCCGTTTCTTTGGATGAGGAATTAGAACGAGTTATACCAGTCATTGAAGCAATAGCTCAACATGTACAGGTACCTATTTCAATTGATACGTATAAAGCAGAAGTGGCCAAGCAGGCTTTGAAAGCGGGTGCCCATATTATTAATGATATTTGGGGTGCCAAGGCTGATGATCAAATGGCCACTGTAGCGGCGGAGTTTGATGCTCCGATTATACTAATGCACAATCGCCATGATCGTCAGTATTCTATGTTTGTCAGAGATGTCATTAGCGACTTATTCGAAAGCATCACGCTCGTTAAAAATGCCGGTGTAAAGGATCATAATATTATCTTGGACCCTGGGATTGGTTTTGCTAAAGATTATCAAGAAAACCTAATGATGATGCAAAATTTAGATAAGCTTACCATGTTGGGGTATCCTGTACTATTAGGTACTTCTCGTAAGTCGTTGATTGGACAGGCCCTTAATCTCCCTGTTAGTGAAAGAATGGAAGGAACAGGAGCTACCGTTTGCTACGGAATCCAAAAGGGGTGCCAGATAATCAGGGTTCATGATGTTAAGGAAATGAGCAGAATGGCCAAAATGATGGATGCACTTATGGGAAAAGGTGATCAGATTGGATAAAATATATGTAAATGAAATGGAATTCTATGGTTACCATGGCGTTTTTCCGGAGGAGAATGTACTGGGACAACGTTTTAAAGTGGATTTATCAGTTAAGGTTGATTTAAGGCAGGCGGGAGAGACTGACGACCTTAAATATTCAGTTCATTATGGAGAGCTCTATCAATTGTGTAAAGAAATTGTTGAAGGTAAACCATTTAAACTAGTAGAAGCGGTCGCTGAAAAAATTGCTGGTGCTGTTCTTACAGGATTTCCACTAGTCCATGAGGTTACTGTGAAGGTAATCAAACCAGATCCTCCTATTCCTGGTCATTATAAAAGCGTGGCTATAGAACTGACAAGGAGTAGATAATAATGGAAAATATTGCATTTATCGCCCTTGGCTCGAACTTGGGTAATCGTTATGACACCTTGATTGAGGCAATTAAAATGTTATCAAGTGACCCGAACATAAAATTGGTAAATAAATCTTCTGTATATGAAACAGATCCTGTCGGTTACACAGACCAGGATTTATTTTTAAATATGGTCATTGAAGTGAGAACTGGGTTAAGCGCAAATGAATTATTAGAAAAATGCTTGGCAACAGAATTGGCACTTGGAAGAAAGAGGGAAATTAAGTGGGGACCTCGGACAATAGACCTTGACATCCTAACCTATAATCAAGAAAATATTGAAACGGAGAACCTTACTATTCCACATCCACGTATATTGGAGCGGGCCTTTGTTATGATTCCGCTAATTGAAATAAAGCCCGATCTTTTATTGGCTGGAAATGAAAAGCCGGTCATACAGCACTTGAATGAATTACCAGACAAAGAAGGAGTCCGAATATGGAAGCGGAAAAGTGGGGAAGACGTATTCGAGCCTATCGGAAGCTAAAGGGTTTTACACAGGAGAGCTTTTCGAAGGAACTTGGTGTATCAGTATCTATTATTGGTGAAATTGAACGAGGAAATCGCCTGCCGACAGGTGACTTACTTGAAAAAATAATAAAGTGTTTAAATGTTAGTATAGAGGAATTAGCTCCAAAAGAGTAAAACAGGAATCGGAGGTAGAGATATGTTGAAAATTGGTAATATCGAAATGAAAAACCAAGTCGTTCTGGCTCCGATGGCCGGAGTTTGCAACTCAGCATTCCGTCTAACGGTTAAGGAATTTGGTGCAGGTTTAGTCTGTGCTGAAATGGTCAGTGATAAAGGAATTGTTTTTAAAAACGAAAAAACAATGAATTTGCTATATATAGATGAGCGTGAAAAACCGTTGAGTTT
This sequence comes from Neobacillus solisequens, assembly GCF_051233465.1. NCBI lineage: Bacteria > Bacillati > Bacillota > Bacilli > Caryophanales > Bacillaceae > Neobacillus > Neobacillus solisequens. The sequence goes on from NZ_JBKFGJ010000029.1 coordinate 54,692, forward strand.
GCAGATTTTTGGCGGTGAAAAGGAAACGCTAGTGGAAGCAGCGAAATTCGTAGATCAAAATACCAATGCTGATATTATTGATATCAACATGGGATGTCCTGTTCCAAAAATCACAAAATGTGATGCAGGGGCAAAATGGTTGTTAGACCCAAATAAAATTTATGAAATGGTATCCGCTGTAGTCCATGCTGTGGAGAAACCCGTTACGGTCAAAATGAGAATGGGTTGGGATGAGGATCATATTTTTGCTGTCAAGAATGCACAAGCTGTCGAGCGTGCAGGCGGGAAGGCTATTGCCCTCCACGGAAGAACACGTGTGCAAATGTATGAAGGTAAGGCTAATTGGGATATTATCAGAGAGGTTAAACAATCCGTTACGATTCCGGTGATTGGGAATGGAGATGTCCAAACCCCGCAGGACGCTAAACGGATGCTTGAAGAAACGGGCTGTGACGGAGTCATGATTGGAAGAGCAGCATTGGGTAACCCGTGGATGATTTATCGTACCGTTCAATATTTAGAGACAGACAAATTATTGGGTGAGCCATCTGTACGTGAGAAAATGGATGTCTGCATCCTTCATTTAGACCGGTTAATTGCATTGAAAAATGAGGATATTGCGGTGAGAGAAATGCGTAAGCATGCGGCTTGGTATTTAAAAGGAATCCGCGGTAATGCTAAGGTGCGTAATGCCATCAATGAATGTCAAACCCGTGAGCAGCTTGTTTCTTTATTAAATGAATTAGCATTAGATGAATCTCAAAATCAAGCTATCGTCGGATAGATATATTTGACATTAATAGACTCTTTTTCTATAATGTTTGTGTTTACATTTATTCAACTGCCGGTCTCATACTGGCAGTTTTTATTTATATCACATTTTTTGATGTCTGAAACGTTCATTTTGTGTAAAATAATAGAAGTATGCATGAAACGTGTTGATGGACGAGTATATCCCAGCGTTTACATAATATAAGATATTAATAATGGAGTTGATACCTGTGAGTAATGAAGAATTAAATGACCAGCTGATTGTCAGACGTGAAAAAATGTCGGCTATGCGTGAAAAGGGCCTTGACCCATTCGGCAAACGTTTTGAGCGGTCTCACACGACAAAAGAAATTATTGAACAATTCGATGGAATTGAAAAAGAAGACCTAGAAGGTAAAAATGTAGCAGTTTCTCTTGCTGGAAGAATAATGACCAAGCGCGGAAAAGGTAAAGCCGGTTTTGCGCATATACAGGATTTGACAGGTCAAATTCAAATCTATGTAAGACTAGATGCTGTTGGAGAAGAACAATATGAAATTTTTGACTCAGCAGATTTAGGGGACATTGTTGGGGTACATGGGACTCTTTTCAAAACAAAGGTCGGCGAGTTATCTATCAAAGTTTCAAACTTTGTCTTTCTTTCAAAAGCACTTCGCCCGCTTCCTGATAAGTTCCATGGTTTAAAGGATGTTGAACAACGATATCGCCAACGGTACCTTGACCTAATCATGAGTCAGGAGAGCAAAGAAACTTTCATTACTCGCAGTAAGATTATTCAAGCCATGCGCCGCTACTTAGATGATAATGGCTACCTGGAAGTTGAAACACCAATGATGCATGCGATTGCGGGAGGTGCCTCTGCCCGTCCGTTCATCACACATCACAATGCGCTTGATATGGAATTATATATGAGGATCGCTATTGAACTTCACTTAAAACGATTAATCGTCGGCGGTTTGGAAAAAGTTTATGAGATTGGCCGTGTTTTTAGAAACGAAGGTGTTTCCACACGTCACAATCCAGAGTTTACAATGATTGAGCTTTACGAAGCTTATGCAGATTATCGTGATGTTATGGCTCTTACAGAAAACCTGATTGCTCATTGTGCCCAAGAAGTATTAGGAACTACCACGATTCAATATGGTGAGTATGAAGTGGATTTAAAACCAGAATGGAAGAGACTTCACATGGTCGATGCCATTAAGGAATATACGGGTGTAGACTTCTGGAAGGAAATGAGCGTGGAAGAAGCCCGGGCGCTTGCAAAAGAACACGGTGTCGAGATTACTGAACATATGCTATATGGTCACATCGTGAATGAGTTCTTTGAACAAAAGGTGGAAGAAAAATTAATTCAGCCAACCTTTATTTATGGTCATCCAGTGGAAATTTCTCCTCTTGCGAAGAAAAATGATGAAGATCCACGTTTTACTGATCGTTTTGAATTGTTTATTGTCGCTCGTGAGCATGCTAATGCTTTCACAGAGCTTAACGATCCAATCGATCAAAGAGAACGTTTTGAAGCCCAATTAAAAGAACGTGAACAAGGTAATGACGAAGCTCATTTAATGGATGATGACTTCATCGAGGCATTAGAATACGGAATGCCACCAACAGGTGGATTAGGAATTGGTATCGACCGTTTAGTTATGCTATTAACAAACGCTCCATCTATCCGTGATGTCCTATTATTCCCGTTAATGCGTCATAAATAATGATTAAAGGGGGTGCCGAGATATTGTTCGGTACCCCTTTTTTTGTTCTATTTGTTCTAACGAAAAGCACCACGTAAAGAATTAAGTACTAGCTAATTATAAAAAAGATTAACATAGAACACGGTAGCTGTTGCTATTTTTAGGAACTGTCATTATCCATTTTTATCTACTAAATGACAATGCGTGGGGAGGAAATGAGAGGGGGTTTAAAACAGCATTTTTTAAGAAGGGGTGAGAAAATTAAAACTTTAAAACAAAACGAAAAAAACTATTGCACTAAACTTTTGAAGGTGGTATATTAATAACTGTTGTTGCGAAACATTACGTTTTCAACAAAGAAATTTTTTAAAAAAGTTATTGACTTTGTGTTGATAGCTTGGTATGATAATAAAGTCGCTTTTGAGAGCGATGAAGATTGATCTTTGAAAACTAAACAAACAAGAACGTCAACAAACAATAATATTCATTTCGTTAGAAATGAAGCCAACGTTTTATTTTATGAGCTAATCACTCTTTTTGGAGAGTTTGATCCT
>NZ_JBKFGJ010000030.1:0-30553 GCF_051233465.1 Neobacillus solisequens
ATTATTTGATATTTGAACTGGCAAATTTTATTTTACTTCCATTACATGGACAGTAAGGGTCGCCGTAACATCATGATGGAGCTTTACAGGAACCTTGGTATGTCCAAGTGTACGAATCGGTTCAATCTCCATTTTGCGCTTATCAATTTTAATTCCATGCTTTTTTTGCAGTTCTTCTGCAATTTGTTTTGTTGTAATCGAGCCGAACAGTCTACCGCCTTCTCCGGCTTTTGCTGTTAACTCGACTGTTGTTTGGTCTAGAGTTAATTTGAGTTTCTTTGCTTCTTCCAATTCTTCAGCAGCTTCTTTTTCTTGTTTTTTCTTCTGAGCATCCAAAGAACTCATATTTGCAGTTGTTGCCTCAACAGCCAAACCTTGTTTTAGTAAAAAGTTATGAGCATAGCCATCAGCTACATTTTTAATTTCGCCTTTTTTTCCTTTACCTTTTACATCTTTAAGAAAAATTACTTTCATTCTTTATTACTCCCTTCCAAATAATCATCAATTGCCTGTTTTAATTGTTGTTCCACCTCAGAAATGGTCAGTCCAGATAACTGAGTGGCTGCATTCGTTAAATGCCCTCCGCCCTGAAGGCTTTCCATAATGACCTGGACATTGATATTTCCAAGTGATCTAGCACTTATTCCAATGATGCCTTCATTACGCTTCGAAATGACGAAAGAGGCAAGTACATCTTCCATCGTCAGCAATGTATCCGCTGCTTGAGCTATGATTACTTGATCATTAATATCCATTTCGCCGCCTCTGGCAATTGCAATTCCATCCCGATAAAAAGTGACGGATTCAATTAATTTTGCCCTTTTTATATATGTATCCACGTCTTCTCTTAAAAACTTTTGAACGAGAACGGTATCAGCACCATGGGCTCTTAAATAAGAAGCAGCGTCAAATGTTCTTGAACCAGTCCTTAGCGTAAAACTTTTCGTATCCACAATAATCCCTGCTAACAGGGCAGTTGCTTCAACTACTTCTATTTTACTGCGTTTTGGTTGATATTCCAAAAATTCTGTAACAAGTTCTGAAGTAGAAGAGGCATAAGGCTCCATATAGACAAGTAACGGGTTATGAATAAAGTCCTCGCCTCTTCTGTGATGATCAATGACGACAACATGGTCAATTTTATTTAGTAGCCGCTCTTCCATCACAAGGGAAGGTTTATGTGTATCAACAATCACCAGCAATGTTTTATCAGTGGATATTTCAATTGCCTCTTCGGGTCCAATGAAGCGGGAATAGAGCGTCTCCTGATTGCGGATTTCATCCATTAACCGTCGTACACCACTTTCCATTTCCTGCTGATTGACGACAATATAGGCATCCTTCTGGTTCATTTGGGCCACTTTATAAATCCCAATACTAGCTCCAATGGAATCCATATCAGGATTTTTATGCCCCATTATTATCACTTTGTCGCTTGCCAAAATTAAATCTTTAATGGCATGGGCAATTACACGTGCTCGGACCCTGGTCCGTTTTTCAATTGGATTTGTTTTTCCACCGTAAAATTTCACTTTACCATTGGGGAATTTAATCGCAACCTGATCCCCGCCTCTACCTAATGCTAAATCAAGGCTAGATTGGGCAAGACTACCCAACTCCGGCAAGGATAGTACACCTGTCCCCACACCGATACTTAAGGTAAATGACACATTTTGTTTCGAAGTCATTTCTCTTACATCATCAAGAATTGTAAACTTATTTTTTTCAAGCTGATGAAGAATTCCTTCATTAAAAACAGCAATAAACCGTTCTGAAGAAACACGCTTCAAAAAGATTCCGTTATCATTTGCCCACTTATTCAATATGGATGTTACCAAGTTATTAATGCTGCCGCGCATTTGGTCATCCATTCCTTGAGTCAGGTCATCATAATTATCTAAAAAGATTGTGGCAATGACGGTACGTTCATCCTGATACATTTTTTCAATCTCAGCCTGCTCGGTCACATCAAAAAAGTAGAGGAGCCGCTCCTCACGTTTATGAATGACTCGGAACTTTCGGTCATGAAGAGTGATAATTTCTGTATCTGATTCTTGTTTAATGACTGGAATTAAATGATCTGCAACATCATAGATGGATCGGCCCACAAGCATATCTTCATCGAAACAGGAGAGCAAGTAAGGATTCGTCCATTCAATATAGTACTCATCATTAATTAGCATAATCCCAATCGGCAGCTCCAACAGGGCTTCCTCACCGACTTTTTTTACCCGATAGGAAAGAGTTGAGATATACTCCTCCATTTCCTTCCTTTGCCGCTGTTCAATGACAAACATATAATACAGAGGGAAAAGCATTAATAAAAGACCAGCAAGGCTTAATATCCGATTATATAGAAATAGGATAATAAGCAGTACCACTGTAACGCCTACTAACCCATAAAAAGGATAACGAATAGACCGCTTTTCTAAAAATGCCGGCATTGTTTCAGCTCCTAAAACCAGTAGTGATTACTCTTTTTTCTCGAACCTTTTTCGTAAATCAAAACCTAAATCAATTATACCTAATATCCCTATAATATAAAGAAAAATTGGAACGATAAATGCAAGAATTGCCAACGTAATGGATACACCCTTTGACATTCCCTTTAAGTCAAAGAAGAAAAACAATAAGGTGTATCCTTGGAAAATCATAAGAAACTGTAAGATGTATGTAAGGTTGATTAATGCTGCATATAAAAACGTCCCTTGATGCGGATTAAGAATAATGCTTGCTGCCAAGGTAATCAAAAGGTACCATAGGATACTTTTAGGCAGCTTCATATCCTTTAACGAACTCCACATCCCGACTTGAATTCCAAATCTCTTTATAATTGGGAAAGACACTAATTGAATAATGAGTACAAAAAATAAAGAACCAATCACAAATAAAGTAGGAACTAATGTATTTAAAAGTGATAATGCATGATTAAACTGTTCAATTGTTTTATCTGCCTGGGCACCCTGTCCTAGTTTTTTCAGCATCTCTGCCGACATATTGATGGATTCCTGCAATGCTTTTATGGATTCTTGAATAATATCCATATGGAAAAATACAACCGTGACCGCATAGATTCCTATAATATTTACTAAAAAGACAAGGGTACTGGCTACTGAAATGGTGATTCTGCTTTTTTTTCTTTGAATTAAAAACCCCATAACTGCACCGGTTGTAGCAAAAGGTAAGGCAATGGGAAGGGCTTGAACGGATCCCACTATTAGTGAAATGAGAATAGACGCGACAACAAAAACTGCGCTCCATTTCCAATCATTTTTTGCAGCAAACATGATAAATGGAATAGCTATAAAGAAATTTACAATCATTCCTAACAACGGAATGTAAATTGTTATTAATAAAAGGACAGCAAAGATGGCTAAAAGCATAGCTCCTTCTGTCAGCTTACGGGCATTTTTCATTATTCCACCCCTAAATAAAACCTTTTCTACTTAATTTTCACTACTATAAGATGACTATACCATCATATAAAGAAAAGGCAGCAGGGAAGTACCCGACTGCCTTTTCGTCTATAATCTCTGCCTGTGATTATTCACCTGCAACAAATGGTAATAATGCCATTTGACGCGCACGTTTGATAGCAACTGTTAATTTACGTTGATATTTAGCGCTAGTTCCAGTTACACGACGTGGTAAAATTTTACCGCGCTCAGAGATGAATTTTTTTAGTAAATCAACATCTTTATAATCGATGCGAGTGATTCCGTTTGCTGTGAAATAGCAAACTTTACGACGTTTAGCACGTCCGCCTTTACGTCCTCCTGCCATGGAAATTCCCTCCTTTATAATTTAAAATAACCGTTCATTAGTTTACTTAGAACGGAAGATCATCGTCAGAAATGTCGATTTGACCGCTTCCTGCAAATGGATCTTCATCCATCCTCGTAAACCCTTTATTTTGGTTTTGGCGTTGATTCTGATTACCGCCACCTCCATAAGGAGATCCTTGGGGTTCCCTTGGTGGTGCGCCGAAATAATCATTGTCGCTTCTATTGCCAGATGCACTTTTAGGCTCTAAAAACTGCACACTTTCAGCCAATACTTCTGTCACATATACACGTTTTCCGTCTTGACCTTCGTAGTTGCGAGTTTGAATTCGTCCATCGACGCCTGCCAAACTACCCTTTTTCAGGAAGTTGGCTACATTTTCAGCAGGCTTTCGCCAAACAACACAATTAATAAAGTCTGTTTCGCGTTCACCCTGCTGATTTGTAAAGGTGCGATTAACGGCTAGAGTAAAAGTTGCCACTGCAACACCGCTTGGCGTATAACGCAATTCTGGATCTTTCGTTAAACGACCAACCAGTACGACACGATTTAACATCAGAATCAACTCCTTTTCTGCATGAACGTTTCACGTGAAACACTCAATGCGGATTGTATATCAATTAAGCTTCTTGTTTAATTACGATATGACGAATGATATCTTCGTTGATTTTAGCAAGACGAGCAAATTCTTGAACTGCTGCAGACGAAGATGTCGTTTTAACGATTTGGTAGTATCCGTCACGGAAATCATTGATTTCGTAAGCAAGACGGCGTTTACCCCAATCTTTTGTTTCAGCTGCTTCCGCGCCATTGTCAAGAAGAATAGTGTTGAAACGTTCAACTAAAGCCTTTTTTGCTTCATCTTCAATATTTGGACGGATGATGTACATGATTTCGTACTTATTCATCACTGTCACCTCCTTTTGGTCTAAGCGGCCCGATTCTGGGCAAGGAGCAATTATTCATTACTCACAAGTTGAAATTATAACATAGTTATTTAAGAAAAGCAATGTCCAGTCAAAATAGGAAAAAGCAGGCCCTTATGAACCTGCTTCCCATAAATTAGACGTTAAAACGGAAATGCATAACGTCGCCGTCTTTTACTTCGTATTCTTTACCTTCTAGTCTGACTTTTCCTGCTTCTTTGGCAGCAGTGTAGCTTCCTGCAGCAAGGAGGTCATCATATGATACAGTTTCTGCGCGAATGAATCCACGCTCGAAGTCAGAGTGAATGACCCCTGCACATTGTGGTGCCTTCATGCCTTTTTTAAAGGTCCAAGCACGCACTTCCTGAACACCCGCTGTAAAATAAGTGGCTAAGCCCAGTAAGGTGTAGGCTGCACGAATAAGCTGATCAAGCCCTGATTCTTCGATACCAAGCTCTTCAAGGAACATTTGCTTTTCTTCCCCTTCAAGCTCCGCAATTTCCTCTTCAATTTTGGCACAAATCACAATAACTTTGGCATCTTCTTTATCTGCATATTCACGAACCTTTTGAACATATTCATTTTCAGATGAATTAGCCACATCATCCTCACTAACATTAGCTACATATAGAACTGGCTTAATTGTTAAGAGATGTAAACCTTTTACAAGTTTCATTTGTTCATCCGTAAATTCTACTGCTCGTGCTGGTTTTTCTTCTTCGAAAGCAGAACGAAGCAACGAAAGAACCTCAAATTCAGCAGCCGCTTCTTTATCCTTTTGTTTAGCTAGTTTTTCAACACGGCCAATACGTTTTTCGACTGATTCCATATCTGCAAGGATTAATTCTAGATTAATCGTTTCGATATCAGAAATAGGGTCGACTTTACCGGAAACATGGGTAATATTTTCATCTGCAAAACAACGGACTACCTGACAAATCGCATCTACTTCACGAATATGGGAGAGGAATTTGTTTCCTAATCCTTCACCTTTGCTGGCACCCTTTACAATACCGGCAATATCGGTAAATTCAAACGCAGTCGGGACCGTCTTTTTTGGCTGAACCAATTCAGTTAATTTTTGTAGACGATGGTCTGGAACCTCTACGATCCCAACGTTAGGGTCAATGGTACAAAATGGATAGTTTGCGGATTCCGCGCCTGCTTGGGTAATTGCATTAAATAAAGTAGATTTACCAACGTTCGGCAAACCAACAATCCCTGCTGTTAAAGCCATTCACGTTCACTCCTTAAAAAATAAATATATCTATATAAAAAAACGTATATCAATAGACAAGTCTTTCACAATTATAGGCATTTGTCGGTAAAAAAACAAGGAAATTTACAGGCGGACATAAAGAATGACTGATACCAAAACGGCATCAGTCATTTGATTTTTCGAGATTGACCAAACAGTCATATAATGTACTGCCGAGGCCATTATCAGATTCCTGGCTAGAAGTCAGGTTATTGACTGAACCGCCGTATCTTTTCCAAATTCCCTCATCAATATTAATGGTGTTAGGATGTGCTTTTAATAAAATCGAAACCTGTCCTTTCACTTCACCGCGGTCATTCCATACCCTCACGGCATCACCATCATTCAGCCCTAACTGCTCTGCAATATTCGGAGCAATTTCTACTTTCAGTTTTACCTTTCCCTTTAATATTGGATAATTCTGAGAGTGATTAGAACGCAAAGGATGAATGGTCAGTAAACTATATGGATATTTCTCGGCTCGTTTGGAATTAGACCACTTCGATTCATCTGGAACCGCTAATGTCAACAGCCCTGACTTTCCTTTCGATTGCCCAATAAGAGAGGTAAATTCATATTTTCCGGATGGTGTAGGAAACTGATAATCCTGCCAAGGAATTTTATGAACCGGTAATTCCATAGTAGTGTGCGCTTTAAATATTTCCAAGGTGATACCATGTTTCTCTAACGGCTTGAGTGTCATCTTTAACCAGTCTTCTCTAGAAAAATTAAAATCCTGTTCAAATCCCAACCGTTTTGCTAACTGTTTCCAGATCCATAAATCAGATTTAGCCTCACCGGGGGCCTCGGCTAATTTAGGTCCATAATTCACGTAATGATGATACATCGAAGAGTAATAGAAATCATCTTCTTCAAAAGCAGTAGTAGTGGGGAGGACATAGTCTGCTAACTTTGCCGTGTCTGTCATATATTGCTCGATCACTACCAGTGTTTCAACCGATGAGAATGCTTTCTCGACCACAGCAGAATCGGGAACTTGCGTAACCGGGTTACCGCATGTCACGATAATCATTTTAATTGCAGGATCGACAACTTCCAAGACACATTCTGCTTGCTTCATGATGGAAAACTGGCGATGTGCTGTCCGTTTATTCACTGCTGTTAATTCATCAAAAGCAAAGTTTTGTCCCACTTGGAGGTTGGCATAATTTGCTCCGCCGCCGGCAACGCCAATATTACCGCTTACGGCAACTAAGGCGTCGATCAGACGAATGGTGTTACCGCCGTTTTTATACCGCTGCAGGCCTAACCCCATATAAGTTGCCGTTGGTTTATCAGCATATAGATAAGCTAATTTTGTCATTATTTCACTTGGAACTTCCGTCATTTTACTAATTTCTTCTAGAGAAGTTTTGTTTAGAAGTGAAAGGAGGTCTGGAAATCCATAAGAATATTGTTCGATAAACCGGCGATCCTCTAAACCAAGTCGAAGCATTTCTTTCATGATACCTGCAGCCAGTAAACCATCCATACCGGGTTTAATGGAAATATACTCATCTGCTATTTTTGCTGTTGCGTTATAGATTGGGTCAATTACATAGAGCTTGGCACCCTGTTTCTTGGCTTCCAACAGCTTTTCATAAAAATGCATATTGGTTCTAGAAACGTTTCTTCCCCATATAACAATGTTTTTACTGTTGTAAATATCATTAGGCTCATGACTCCAAGCATTACCGAAATCCCATTTTTGCGCCTCAATGCCTGATCCCCAACATAAGGATCCGTAAAGCTCAGTCACACCGCCATAACAATTAAAAAAGCGTTGATCAAGGTTTTTTAAGATGCCATTGTTTGCATAATCATGACTGTGCATGACTGCTGTTGTACCATACTTTTCTTTTATTTCTTGTAGTTTGGCAGCAATTTCATCAAGCGCCTTTTCCCAGGAAATCTGTACAAACCTTCCGTTTTCCTTTTTCAGAGGGTGCAGCAAGCGTTCTGGAGAATTAGCCCTTGTTTCCAGCATTCTTCCGCGGCCACAGATTTTCCCTTGGGTAATTGGATGTGTTGGATCTCCATCAACTTTCACTACTTTGTCATTTTCTACTGTTACCAAAAATCCACAGCTGTCCCAGCAATTTAATGGACATGCCGCTTTTTTTACAGTTGCCATTCTCTTGACCCCCAAAAAAAGTCATTCTATATCTAGATTTCTATAAAGGATAATACATTTTTTAAAAAAAGAAGCATGAAATTATTCCTCATGCTTCACCAAAATCTTCTTCATTTTCCTTGAGAATTCTCTCCTTGGGATTAACACACTATGCCCGCAGCCTTCGCATTTAATTCGAATATCCATACCCATGCGAATGATTTTCCACCGATTAGCTCCACATGGATGCTGTTTTTTCATCTCAACTACGTCATTTAATCCATATTCCTTTTCTTCCATCACTGCCCCTCCTCTATACATTCAATCCTTTCGATTGTTCACCTTCACGTGCAAAAGTGACCAGTCTTGGATACGGAATTTCAATTCCATGTTCGTCTAAATGCATCTTAACATCCCGACGAATTTTCCTTGCAACAGCAAATTGCTTCATCGGCTGTGTTTCGGCAACTATTCGTAAAATTACTTCTGAAGGTCCTAAATTTTGAATTCCCAGCAAAGCTGGTTTTTCCACTAATTCATCATACTGGTCCTGCATATGTTCAAGTAATTCCTCAATTACCTTTTCTGCCTTTTCGATATCCTCTTCATAAGCTATTCCCACATCTACAACAGCAATACTATTATTCAAGGAAAAATTTGTAACTTGGGTAATACTGCCGTTAGGAAGAATATGAATTTCACCTGTCCAATTTTTAAGTTTTGTCGTTCTTAAGCCAATAGCCAAGACGTCTCCTTCAAATTGTCCTACCCGAATATGATCCCCTACAGAAAATTGATCCTCAAAAATGATAAAGAAACCAGAAATAATGTCCTTCACTAGACTTTGTGCTCCAAAACCTACTGCTAAACCGATGATTCCTGCTCCAGCAATGAGTGCCTTTACATCAATTCCTAGCACAGAGAGGACCATCATAAACGCAATAAAGTACACCACATATGAAAGAACATTATCTAGCAGCTTTAATAAGGTTCCCTCTCTTCTTTCATTTGTCCTAAGGGGGGAAATTTCTCTGATTTTAAAAATGTTATGGATCATCAGTTTCCCAATTCTAATTAAAATATTGGCAATTATAATTATAGCAAATATTTTTAAAAGCCCTTCACCTAAATTCAACCATGTATCTTCATTTTGGAATTTGTCGACGATCTTCTTTAATCCTTTTTCTGTTAAAGTCATGGGAAACCCCTTCCTTCTACCTACTATAAAAATCAAATCTATTTTAACAAATTTCATGGCCTACCACGTAGCATTATGATTTTTCCATTTTCTATCAACGACTATGTATAGATTTTCAAAATTTTCCGTATACTATTTAAAAAACGCACTTGAGATGAGTTTAGGAGTGGACGGTATGAATTTAAAAGCAGGTTTTTTTAATAGAAAAGATCAAACCCGGATTTCCCATGATGAGGAATTTGCTGCAGAAAATCTTGCAACTCAAATTTTATCCTCCATTCCAAAAGTGACAAGACGCCCTATTGTATTTGTATGCATTGGTACTGACCGTTCAACTGGTGACTCGCTTGGGCCACTTGTCGGAACTCTATTGGAAGAGAAAAAATTAAAAGCATTTAATGTATACGGAACATTAGATGACCCCATTCACGCTGTGAATTTAGCAGAAAAACTTTCTCAGATTCATGCTATGCATCTCAACCCGTATCTTATTGGAATTGATGCTTGCTTGGGGCAGGTAAAGAATGTTGGAGTTATTCAAATTGGTAATGGGCCAGTCAAACCTGGTGCTGGAGTAAATAAGGAATTGCCTGAGGTTGGAGATATACATATTACTGGAATTGTTAATGTTGGGGGCTTTATGGAGTTTTTCGTCTTGCAAAACACACGTTTAAATCTTGTTATGAAAATGGCTAGGACCATTGCCAATGGGATTCATCATGCCAGCCTTCTTTATCCAGGGCAAGTTGTTTCGAATTACAAGTGGATTGAAGAGGAAAAGACAAATTAAAAGGATCGAACCATTTAACCGGTTGATCCCTTTTTTGTTATATTAGAATAATTGATGATAATGATATAAAATCGTTACAATGATGCCAGTAACCACGATGCCAGGGAGGAGGTTAGCCACTTTTATTTTGGTTAATCCGGTAAGGTTCAAGCCAATGGCAAAAATCATGATTCCACCTGTTGAGGTCATTTCAGTAATAAATTGATTCATCAACGTACTGGGTACGAAGCGATCAATCTGAGTTGCGAACAGAGCAATTAACCCTTCATAAAGTACAACAGGTACCGCAGAAAAAATAACGCCAATCCCCAGAGTAGTTGTCAGAATCAAGGAGGTAAATCCGTCAATCATCGCTTTCGTATATAATACAGAATGATCGCCTCTAATGCCGCTATCAAGTGCACCAATAATCGCCATTGCCCCAATGACAAAAATTAAGGTTGCTGTAACAAACCCTTCGGCAATACTGCCTTTTCCTGTAGATGTAGAGCCAACCTTTTTCTCAAGCCAAAGCCCTAAATCATTTAGCTTATCCTCTAATTTTAATAGCTCGCCCATTACCGCTCCAGTCACCAAACTAATGATGACAATAAGGAAATTCTCACTTTTCAAGCCCATCTGCAACCCTAAAACCATTACAGATAACCCAATTGCAAACATGACGGTTACCTTCATACTTTCTGGGATTTTGTGTAAAAACTTCCCTAAAAGAGTGCCAATAACAATCAGCAGCCCATTCACTAATGTGCCTAATAAAAACATGTTCCTTTTCTCCTTTTTTCGCCTCTCGAAATGATATTAGTATTAAACTACCATTTTTCCATTAGATTGAACAGGAAAAAAAATAACCATCTTATTGATGGTCTTGTCGACAATGGTTCTATTGTGAATGATCATGGTCGAGTAATTCTAAAATTCGTTCCAAATCCTCTGGAGAGAAAAATTCTATTTCAATTTTCCCCTTCTTTTTATCTTTATTGTGTTTAATACTAACAGATGTTCCAAACCGTTCTCTTAAGGTATGTTCACGTTCCACAATAAACACATCTTTTCTAACTTCCGGTTTTTTTGTTTCACGTGAAACATTCTCATTTAGCTGTTGGATCCATTTCTCTAATTGTCGAACATTTAATGATTCTTGAATAATTTTATCTACGACCATGGAAAGCTTAGCCTTTTGCCGTAACCCTAATAAGGCACGACCATGTCCCATAGAAATTTTGCCTTCTGAGATGAATTCTTGAATTTTCGGCGGAAGGGATAACAAACGAATATGATTAGCTACATGAGGTCTGCTTTTCCCCAAACGTTTCGCTACTTCTTCTTGGGTCAGTTTTAACTTCTCCATTAAAGTTTGATAGGCTTGTCCTTCTTCAATCGGATTTAAATCCTCCCGCTGGAGGTTTTCCAGCACAGCCAATTCCATCATCTGTTGTTCAGAAAGAGTCCGAACAACGGCAGGGATTGTTTCAAGCCCAGCTTCTTTCGCCGCACGATAACGGCGCTCACCAACGACAATTTCATACCCTTTAATACTTTTTCTCACTACAAGAGGCTGCAGGATCCCGTGCTCTATAATGGAAGCTTTCAACTCATCAATCGTCTCCTGCTGGAAGACTTTTCGCGGTTGATAAGGGTTCGGACGAAGTTCCTGAAGTTTGATTTCTTGAACTGCCTCTTCCTTACCAGCTTCCACATTAGTAAAAAACGCATCAAGGCCCTTTCCTAAACCTCTAGCCATTCGCGACCACTTCCTTTGCTAAATCTAAATATACTTCTGCTCCACGGGACTTTGAATCATAAGTAATAATGGGTTCCCCATGGCTTGGAGCCTCACTTAGACGCACATTTCTTGGAATAATGGTTTTATATACTTTATCCTGGAAGTATTTTTTGACTTCCTCAATAACTTGAAGACCGAGATTGGTTCTCGCATCCAACATGGTTAATAATACGCCTTCAATTTTTAAATCTTGATTTAAATGTTTTTGCACCAATCTTACTGTGTTCAGTAATTGACTTAATCCTTCTAAGGCGTAGTATTCACACTGAACAGGGATAATTACTGCATCTGACGCCGTTAAAGCATTTAAAGTCAATAATCCTAATGATGGCGGGCAATCAATAATAATATAATCGAATTGTTCTCTTACTTCTTCAAGAGCTCGTTTTAATCGTACTTCTCTTGAGATTGTTGGAACAAGTTCAATTTCTGCACCGGCCAATTGAATTGTTGCAGGTAAAGCATAGAGATTTTCTACAGCTGTAGGTCTAATCACTTCTTTTGCCTCAACATCATCTACTAAAACATCGTATATGCATTGGTCTACTTCAGCTTTTTCAATACCTACTCCGCTGGTTGCATTTCCCTGCGGGTCGATATCGACGAGTAAAACACGTTTGCCTATATAAGCCAAGCAGGCGCCCAGGTTGACAGAGGTAGTCGTTTTTCCGACTCCGCCTTTTTGATTTGCGATAGAAAGGATCTTACCCACGATGTCACCTACCCTTACATTCTCTAAAAATATAATTCTTACATTCTATCAAATTAGTCATAATACGATGTAATTTGGAATGATAGAAAGTAAAAATTCCATTTCTCTATTTTATCATGAAATGGACAGGATTGAATTTTTTTTCTAAAAATATTCCATATGTCATGGAATCATCTGTTGAAGAATGTAGACTTGGTAGATTGGCATTTGATTTCCGCTCCAATCAACTGGTGTATTGAACAAGGAAAATGCTTTTATATAAAAAAATAAAACCAAACAAACTAGTTGTCTGGTTCTTCATAAAGCTATTTTTTCTTTGGAATTTTAATGGTAAATTGGTAGAAGTCGTCAAATTCTTCTTCTTCTGCGTCAAGGTTGATGCCGCTGTCGGAGACCATGGTAAGTGATTGACGAATGGTATTGACGGCGATTCGCATATCTTTGCTGAATGCCTTACGTTTTGGTTTCGGTGCAGCATTTTTTTGTTCCAGCAGTTTTACTACCCTGTCTTCTGTTTGTTTGACATTTAAATTTCTCTCCATTATTTCTGCAAGTAAGGTGGCCTGTTTTTCAGGATCCTTTAATGGAATTAATGCTCGTGCATGTCGTTCAGTAATGGCCTTATTTAATAGAGCATCCTGTACTTGCTGCGGCAATTTAAGCAGCCTCAATTTATTAGCAACTGTCGATTGACCTTTACCGAGACGTTGAGCCAATGCTTCCTGCGTTAAATTGTGAAGTTCCAGCAATTTTCCATAAGCAATTGCTTCTTCAATAGGAGACAGCTCTTCTCGCTGGAGATTCTCAATTAGAGCAACAGAGGCTGTTTCCGTATCCGTCATATCCTTAACAATTGCCGGCACTTCGGTCCAACCAAGCTTTTTCATTGCCCGCCAACGGCGTTCACCGGCAATAATTTCGTATTGGTCGACAGCAAATTCTCTCACTACAATCGGTTGGATAATCCCATGTATATGAATGGTTCTAGATAATTCCTCTATTTTTTCCTCATCGAACACGGTTCGCGGTTGAAAACGGTTAGGAACAATATGATTAATTGGTATTTTTTTTATTTCATCATTTTTTATCTCATTTTCGAGCTCAATGGTTTGCTCTTCCTTATCCCCAAGGCCAAAAAAGCGTGTAAATGAATTCTTCATCCCCAACACCACCTTAACGAAACTCCCTAATAATTATTCTCTATACCAATACACTTTTCCTGCCAAGGATACCATTTTTGCACTGAAATTGTTAGCCCTAATATTTTTGGTATTTCCTAAGGAAAATTTGGGCTTTTTCTAGAAAAATGGAAGTCCTATCCTATTCTATTGGCGATTTACCCGGTGTTCCCGGCTTCCGTGGATACTTCTTAGGGGTCTGCTTTTCTTTTTTTATGATAATAATGGACCGATCAGACTCTTCAAAAGGCAGAGTGAAGGTAACCTTATTTTCCACTTTACCACCAAGAGTGGAAATGGCCTTTTGAGCAGTAGTTAACTCCTCATCAGCACTTGCCGCCTTCATGGCAAGAAAATGACCCCCTACCCTTGCAAGAGGAAGACAAAGTTCACTTAAAACAGACATTCTGGCAACTGCCCTTGCTGTAACAACATCAAATTTTTCCCGATATGTTGGATTAACTCCAAAAGTTTCAGCACGGTCATGGACAAATTGAACATTATCTAATTTCAGTACACTGGCAAGATGGTTTAAAAACATTATCCGTTTGTTAAGTGAATCAACAATCGTCAACTTCATATCTGGGAAGATAATTTTTAACGGGATACTAGGAAAACCGGCACCCGCCCCCACATCGCAAAGATGGAAGGGCTTTGTAAAATCGAAATAAAATGCTGCCGTAATGGAATCATAAAAGTGCTTTAAATAAACATCCTCTTTTTCAGTGATGGCCGTTAAATTGATTTTTTCATTCCATTCAACAAGAGTATGGTAGTATAAATCAAACTGTTCTAATTGTGTGCCAGTAAGTTCAATTCCTTGATCTTTGAGAGCTGACTCAAATTGTTCTATATTCATTCTATGTTCCTCACAATATTATTGATTGGCAATTCGCGCGATTCGGCCTTGTTCTAAATATACAAGTAAAATGGAGATATCCGCTGGATTAACTCCAGAAATCCTAGATGCCTGTGCCAGTGACAGCGGTCGGATTTTTTTCAGTTTTTGCTTTGCTTCCGTCGCCAATCCGGAAATTGCATCATAATCAATATTTTCTGGGATTTTCTTATCTTCCATCTTCTTTAACCGCTCTACTTGCTGCAATGACTTTTCGATATAGCCTTCATATTTAATTTGGATTTCTACCTGTTCCTTTACGTCCTCATCTAACGGAATTTCAGACCCCGCAATGGGCTCTAATAATTCGTAAGTCATTTCCGGACGTTTTAGTAAATCGGAAGCCCTGATTCCATCCTTTAATTCACTGCCCCCTATTTTTTTTATCAATTCCTGCAATTCAGTATTTGACGGTTTAAGGATCGTGGATGTTAATCTCTCTTTTTCGGTCTCAACCGCTGCTTTTTTTGCCAAAAATGCACTGTAACGCTCTTCTTTAATTAATCCAATATGGTGGCCAACTTCGGTTAACCTTAAGTCAGCATTATCATGGCGCAATAATAAACGATACTCCGCTCTTGAGGTTAATAATCGATATGGTTCATTTGTTCCTTTTGTTATTAAATCATCAATTAATACCCCAATATAGGCATCAGAACGGCTTAAAACAAGTTCTTCCCGTTCAAGTGAATTTAATCCAGCATTGATTCCGGCCATTAAACCTTGTCCTGCCGCTTCCTCATAACCTGAAGTTCCGTTAATTTGTCCTGCAGTATAGAGATTTTTAACAACTTTTGTTTCGAGAGTCGGCCAAAGTTGAGTTGGGACAATCGCATCGTATTCGATGGCATAGCCAGCTCGCATCATTTGGGCATTTTCAAGGCCAGGGACTGTTTTTAGAATTTGTTTTTGGACATCCTCTGGTAAGCTGGTTGATAATCCTTGAACATAGACTTCCTTCGTATTTCTACCTTCCGGCTCCAGAAAAATTTGGTGACGTGGCTTATCATTAAATCTGACAACCTTGTCTTCAATGGATGGGCAGTAACGTGGGCCCGTTCCTTTAATCATTCCTGAATACATCGGGGACCGATGCAAATTATTATCAATTAATTGATGAGTATACTCATTAGTATAGGTCAACCAGCACGGAAGCTGATCTGTAATATACTGAGTTGTTTCGTATGAAAACGCACGCGGTTCCTCATCACCAGGTTGAATTTCCGTTTTACTGTAATCAATCGTATTACTATTGATCCTAGGTGGTGTACCCGTCTTAAAACGAACAAGTTCAAAGCCCAGATCTTCTAAATGCTCTGAAAGCTTGATAGATGGTTGTTGGTTATTGGGACCGCTAGAGTATTTTAATTCGCCTATTATAATTTCTCCGCGTAAAAAAGTACCGGTTGTAATGACAACAGTTTTAGAATGATACACTGCACCTGTCTTGGTAATAACCCCTTTACAAACACCATCTTCAACAATCAATTGCTCTACCATACCTTGAAGCAAGGTTAAATTCGATTCTTCCTCCAAGGTCTTTTTCATCTCGTGTTGATAGGCAAATTTATCTGCTTGGGCCCTTAAAGCGCGGACCGCAGGGCCTTTTCCCGTATTAAGCATTCTCATCTGAATGTAGGTTTTATCTATATTTTTTGCCATTTCTCCGCCAAGGGCATCAATCTCTCGGACGACAATCCCTTTGGCTGGTCCACCTACTGAAGGATTACAAGGCATAAAGGCAACCATATCCAGATTGATGGTAATCATTAAGGTCTTCGCGCCCAGTCTCGCTGCCGCGAGGCCCGCCTCGCAGCCAGCATGCCCAGCTCCGACGACAATGACGTCATAATTTCCTGCTTCATATTGCTGCATTTCGGTTGTTCCTCCTTTTCCGCTTCCTGCGGAAAAATCTACTCTATTTTCCTAAACAAAATTGCGAGAATAACTGATCGATAAGACTTTCATGGACGCTTTCACCAATAATTTCCCCCAGCAGTTCCCAGGTTCTTGTTAGATCAATTTGGACTATATCAATAGGTGTTCCCATCTCGACACCGTCAATTGCTTCTTCAATAGAATGTAAGCTCTGATTAAGCAAAGCAATATGGCGACTGTTCGACACATACGTTGCATCTTTTGCCTCGATCGATCCTGCGAAAAATAA
Organism: Neobacillus solisequens; assembly: GCF_051233465.1. NCBI lineage: Bacteria > Bacillati > Bacillota > Bacilli > Caryophanales > Bacillaceae > Neobacillus > Neobacillus solisequens. Next base: position 16,807 of record NZ_JBKFGJ010000030.1, read on the forward strand.
AGAAGCAATCGCTTCCTCTAATGCATCGACACCTTGATCCTCTAAAAGGGAAGTGGTCACTAGTTTTTTATCACTAGATAGTGCCTTTACCCGTTCTAGATCTATCTGCTGAGGCAGATCGGTCTTATTAACAATGACAATTGTGTCCATACCTCTTACTGCCTCAAAAAGGTTTTCATCTTCTTTTGTTAGCTTGTCAGAATAATTTAATACCAGCAAAATTAGATCAGCTTCTTTTAATACCTGGCGGGAGCGTTCCACACCTATTCGCTCTACGATATCCTCAGTCTCCCGAATCCCGGCAGTATCTAATAATCTGAGCGGTACACCGCGTACATTTACATATTCCTCAATGACATCACGGGTTGTCCCTGGTATATCCGTCACAATTGCTTTATTCTCCTGAGCAAGGCTATTTAATAACGATGATTTTCCGACATTGGGTCTTCCAATAATCACTGTAGAAAGACCCTCTCGTAAAATCTTTCCCTGCTGTGAGGTCTGCAGCAGTTTATTTATTTCTGCTCGAACATATTGGGCTTTATCCAGCAGCATTTTATGTGTCATTTCCTCGACATCATCATATTCCGGATAATCAATGTTTACTTCTACATGGGCTAGAACTTCGAGGAGTTCCTGTCTCAATCTTTGAATGAGCTTGGAAAGCCTCCCCTCCATTTGTCCCAATGCAACATTCATGGCGCGATCTGTCTTTGCTCTAATTAAATCAATTACTGCTTCGGCCTGAGATAAATCGATCCGTCCGTTTAAAAATGCCCTTTTTGTAAATTCGCCAGGTTCCGCGAGTCTTGCCCCATACTTCAAAACGAGTTGAAGCACCCGATTTACTGAAACAATTCCCCCATGACAGTTAATTTCTACTATGTCTTCTTTAGTAAAAGTTTTTGGTCCCTTCATCATGGAGACCATTACCTCTTCGATAACCTGCTTACTCTTTGGATCAATGAGATGTCCATAGTGAATCGTATGAGAGGGTTGCTCCATCAGCTTTTTTCCACTTATACTTTCAAATAGTTGATCCGCAATTTTAATTGCCTCATCTCCACTTAATCGAACAATCGCAATGGCACCCTCTCCCATTGGTGTCGATATGGCTGCTATCGTATCAAATTCCATTTTTCCACCTCTCATCTCACTCACATTACTTTTATATATCAAAAATATTGCATTTTATCCTAAAAAAATAGAATATCACAAAAAAGTCAGCTTTTCATTAAACTGACCTGATTTTATCCACAAGTTCATAAGCTTATCTGTATTATTTTAACTTATCCACTTGTGGATAACAATAAAACAAAAATTTAAAACAATATGTTAGAAATAGGATATTTTTAAGCAAGTTCCTTTGCAGAACAAAAAAAACACCCTGTCTTCAGGACAGGATGTATACATGTACTATTAAAATCCTCTTCTCATTGGGGAAATGACAACATGGCGATGTGGTTCAGATCCATCTGAGAAGGTTTTAATCCGTTTGTTCTCTGATAAGGCAGTATGAATTACTTTTCGCTCATACGATGGCATTGGTTCAAGAGTAACGTCTTTCCCTGACTTAATTGCCTTTTGTGCAAGGCGCTGAGCCAGCTGAATAAGAGTATCATTTCTCCTATTTCGATAATCCTCAGCATCCAAAATAACTGTAAAATATTGATCTGAATGGCGGTTTATCACTAACTGCGTTAAATATTGAAGTGAATTTAAGGTTTGTCCACGTTTACCAATCAACAGGGCAATTTTCTCACCAGTTAAGATATAATGAACTTGTTTTCCATCTCGTTTAACCTCAACTTCTGCTGGTGCTCCCATTTGTTCACTGATTTGTTTAAGGAATTTTTCCGCCTCTTCAATTGGATCAATGACAACTGTTACCTTTACCACAGCAGGCCGTGAACCGAAAATACCAAAAATACCTTTCTTACCTTCATCAATGATGTCAACATCTGCGCGATCTTTGGTGATCTGTAATTGAGCTAAAGCTTGTTCTACTGCCTCTTCGACTGTTTGTCCTGTAGCAGTTACCTGTTTCACTTTTTTGCTCCTCCCGCATTACCGGAAGCTGAAGCCTTCAGATCCGGCCCTTTAATAAAATAAGTTTGGACAATCATAAAAATATTACCGACAACCCAATATAGTGAAAGTGCCGCCGGGAAGTTCAAAGCAAAAATGACAATCATAATTGGCATCGTCCATACCATCATCGCCATTTGCGGGTTTTGATTTTCCGTGCCAGCCATCATCATTTTTTGCTGGATAAATGTAGTGATCCCTGCAACAATTGGAAGAATATAAAAAGGATCCTTTTCACCAAGGTCAAACCAAAGGAACATACCATTTTTTAATGCTTCAGTTCTCGAAATGGCATGATAAAAACCAATTAAAATTGGCATTTGGATTAATAATGGAAAACACCCAGCCATAGGATTCACGCCATGCTTTTGGTATAAGGCCATCGTTTCCTGCTGCAGCGTCTGCTGGGTTTTTTGATCCTTAGAGCTGTATTTCTCTTTTAACTTTAACATCTCAGGCTGCAAGGCCTGCATTGCCTTTGAACTCTTCGTTTGTTTTATCATTAAAGGCAATATAACTAATCTAATGATAATCGTAACAACAATAATCGACCAGCCATAACTGCCGCCTAATAAATGTGCTACCTCTAAAATAAACCATGATAATGGGTAAACAATATATTCATTCCAAAAACCCGTACTCTCTGCGGTAATTGGTTGATTAATTTGGCTGCATCCAGTTAAAAATAAAAACAAAGAAAGCATAGCGAATAGCGGTAATATTCGTTTTTTCAATCAAATTTTCCTCCTCAAAAATATTGTATAAACGTTATCTAGAACATTTGTGGGGAGTCTCCATTATGTATGAAATTGATTTCTAGTGAATATTTTAACATTTTTCCCACATTCTTGTCTCCATTGCATAAGTAAAATTTGTTGCAACTAGAGATCATTACCCCTTTTTTAGTACCTTGCCGACCTTCAAGACATGAGTCAAGCTGCTTTTCATTTCAAAAAAGTCCATTTCAACCACAGGCTTCCTAGCAATGATGACATAATCATTGCCTTGTTCCATTTGGCCCTTTAATTCAAAAACAGCTTGTCTGACACATCTTTTTATTCTATTTCTCATTACAGCATTCCCAAGCTTTTTGCTAACGGATAAACCTATTCGAAAATGTCCTTGGCCTTCCTTTGGCAAGGAGTACACGACAAATTGTCGGTTGGCAAAAGATCGCCCACGTTGAAAAACAACTTGAAAATCCTGATTCTTCTTTATTCGGTATTCCTTCTTCACTTCAACACACCTTCAATCCACCCAGGGTTTTCTAACATTCCATTTCCGGCTCCAGCCTTTAATTAGAAAAAAGACCACTGAGACGTTTCAGTGGTCTATGCTGATAATACTTTTCTTCCTTTACGACGGCGACGAGCTAGAACTTTACGTCCGTTCGCTGAGCTCATGCGGCTACGGAAACCATGAACTTTACTGTGCTTACGTTTATTTGGTTGATATGTTCTTTTCATTATATGACACCTCCCCAAAAGGATGCTCTTTGTTCTTCAAATGACAGTCTTACTTATTATAAAGATGTCTAAATTCATTTGTCAACTATTCTTCCCATTTTGATAATATTTCCTGTTTTTTTCATTGGATGTTGATCACCATTCCAGGAGCTTTACTATTACGAACTAATCGGTCTCCCATTTCAAAAAAACAAATCTGTGGATAACATTTCGACATTTTTTTCGCTATCCACACTAGATATTGACAGGTTTTGCACAAACTATCAACCTGTGGACAAATTATATGCACATGTTATAAGCCTTGTGGATAAACTTTGAAAAAGCATTGCATCCCCTGCTATTATTTGATATTATATTGGTGTTTTCACTCTGGATAACTTTATTCGATAAATAATTATCCACAAATTGTGGATAGTGTGTGGATAGATTATTAAGAGGCTCTGTAAAAACTTGTCCACAAGAGGTGGATATTGTCGAAACTCCACTTTTTATCCTTATTATATGTTTTCCACAACCAACGTTTCGTATATTTATAAATTCATAGGTTTACTTTGACGTTGCTAATATTTTTTCACGATAACTTTTGCAAAATTGAACAACTTAAAGATATAGAAACTTTATATTTGAATGGCTCTTTTTACATTGCCCAAAAAAGCTATTTCACATAAATAATTTAAATTTTTTTGCTGTTAAAAAGGAGGGAAAACAGTTGGAAAATATTGCGGACCTTTGGAATGCGGCTCTCACTAATATTGAGAAGAAAATTAGTAAACCAAGCTTTGATACTTGGCTTAAATCCACTAAAGCTCATTCCCTTCAAGGAGATCTGCTTGTTATTACTGCTCCAAATGAATTTGCCCGCGATTGGCTTGAAGAACGCTACTCCCAGTTAATTTCGGAAATTTTATATGAAATTACCGGGGAAGAGTTAGCTGTAAAATTTATCATTCCGCAAAATCAAAAGGAAGAGGACTTTGATATTCCTACGCCGCCTAAAAAGGTGAAAAAAGAGGAAGAACATACTGAATTCCAGCCTAACATCCTAAATCCAAAATATATATTTGACACTTTTGTCATTGGATCCGGCAACCGATTTGCCCATGCTGCATCGCTCGCGGTAGCGGAAGCTCCAGCAAAGGCATACAACCCATTGTTTATATATGGGGGAGTTGGTTTAGGGAAAACACACTTAATGCATGCAATTGGCCATTATGTACTAGATCATAATCCATCTGCTAAAGTGGTTTATTTATCATCTGAAAAATTCACGAATGAATTTATTAATTCCATTCGTGACAATAAGGCAGAAAGTTTTCGAAACAAATATCGAAATGTAGATGTTCTGCTTATTGATGATATTCAGTTTCTAGCTGGAAAAGAATCAACCCAGGAGGAATTTTTCCATACGTTTAATGCCCTTCATGAGGAGAGTAAACAGATCGTCATCTCAAGTGACCGGCCGCCAAGAGAAATTCCTACACTAGAAGACCGCCTTCGTTCCCGCTTTGAATGGGGCTTAATTACAGATATTACACCACCTGATTTGGAAACACGGATTGCCATTCTGCGCAAAAAGGCAAAAGCTGAAGGACTCGATATTCCTAACGAAGTCATGCTTTATATTGCCAACCAAATTGATTCTAATATTCGTGAACTTGAAGGGGCGCTAATTCGGGTAGTTGCCTACTCTTCTTTAATTAATAAGGATATAAATGCAGATTTGGCAGCAGAGGCTCTTAAGGATATTATTCCAAGTTCTAAACCAAAAGTCATTTCCATTCATGATATCCAAAAAGCTGTGGGTGAACACTTTAATATCAAACTTGAGGATTTTAAGGCGAAAAAGAGGACGAAATCTATTGCCTTCCCACGCCAAATTGCCATGTATTTATCTCGTGAATTAACAGACTACTCTTTGCCGAAAATAGGAGAAGAGTTTGGAGGTCGGGATCATACCACTGTCATTCACGCACACGAAAAAATTTCAAATTTGCTTTCAACTGATCCGCAGCTGCAGAAACAAATGAAAGAACTAAATGAGATGTTAAAAATCTAATTTAAATGTGAATAACTTTTACAACTTTATACACAGTCTGTCCACATGTGGATAGGCTGTGTTTCCATTGAAATTGCAGTTATCCACATACTAACAAGCCCTACTAGTACTTCTATTATTTTTTTTAAAAATATTATTATATGCTAACGCATTTAAAAATATGTATTTAACGGAGGAACTAATCATGAAATTTATTATCCAACGGGACCGTCTGGTACAAAGTGTCCAGGATGTTATGAAGGCAGTTACATCAAGAACAACCATACCCATCTTAACAGGAATAAAAATTACAACTACGGCAGAAGGAGTAACCTTAACAGGAAGTGATTCTGATATTTCAATTGAATCCTTTATCCCAAAAGAGGAATCTGGCGATGAAATTGTTGAAATCAAACAAACAGGAGCAATTGTCCTTCAAGCGAGATTTTTCAGTGAAATCGTAAAAAAACTTCCTACAGACTCTGTTGAGATTGAAGTATTAGGTTCCTTGCAAACCGTTATTCGTTCAGGGAAGTCTGAATTTAACTTGATTGGTCTTGATGCGGAAGAGTACCCTCACCTACCGCAAATTGAGGAGAAAAATAAATTTCATATTGCCACTGATCTATTAAAGGCGATGATCCGACAAACACATTTTGCTGTGTCCACGTCAGAAACACGCCCCATCTTGACAGGTGTAAACTGGAAGGTTGAAAACGGGGAATTGACCTGTATTGCAACAGATAGCCATCGTCTTGCACTTCGAAAAGCGAAAATTGAAACAGAAAATAATGAGAGTTACAATGTTGTCATTCCTGGAAAAAGCTTAAATGAACTAAGCAAAATTATTGATGATTCGAATGAATCAGTAGATATCGTTATTACTGAAAATCAAATCTTATTTAAGGCTAAGCATTTGCTATTTTTCTCAAGATTATTAGAAGGCAATTATCCAGATACATCTAGACTAATTCCGAATGAGAGCAAAACCGATGTGACAGTAAATACGAAGGAATTCCTTCAAGCTATCGATCGTGCTTCCCTTCTGGCTCGCGAAGGCAGAAATAATGTTGTAAAGCTCTCGACTGTTGAAAATGGAATTATTGAAATTTCCTCCAACACTCCTGAAATCGGTAAAGTAGTTGAGGAAATTCAAAGTGAATCCATTGAAGGTGAAGAATTAAAAATTTCCTTTAGTGCAAAATACATGATGGATGCCTTAAAAGCTTTGGAAGGAACGGATATTAGAGTTAGTTTTACTGGAGCTATGCGACCATTCTTAATCCGCCCACTTCATGATGAAACCATTTTGCAGCTTATTTTGCCTGTAAGGACTTACTAAATAGTTAATACTAGAGATGCCACCTTTTTTATGGTGGCTTTCTTTACATTTTTTGTATAACAGAGATTTTTTGAGATTCCTTTGTAACCTAATCAAATATTTAGTAAAATAAAGTATTGAGACCATTTAAAGAACGAAGGTGACACAGATGGCTGAGAAAATAAAGCTAGATACGGAATTTATTACTTTAGGGCAATTTTTAAAGCTGGCAGATGTCATTCAAACTGGCGGCATGGCAAAGTGGTTTTTGGGTGAACATGAAGTATTTATTAATGGTGAACAAGACCAAAGAAGAGGGAGAAAACTTCGGGCCGGCGATCATGTTAAAATACCGGGATTTGGGGAGTTTACCATTACAGAGTAACTAAAGGACGACGTTTACATGTATATTGAAAAATTGGCACTAAAAAATTATCGGAATTATGAAGATTTGTCCATTGAATTTGAAAATAAGGTAAATGTCATCTTAGGTGAAAATGCCCAAGGGAAAACCAATGTCATGGAGTCAATCTATGTATTAGCCATGGCAAAATCTCACCGAACATCAAATGATAAAGATCTTATTCGCTGGGATCAAGATTATGCTAAAATAGAAGGTAGGGTACAAAAACAGCATAGTTCATTGCCGTTGCAATTAGTGATTTCAAAAAAGGGTAAAAAAGCACGGCTTAATCATATTGAGCAGCAAAAATTAAGTCAATACGTTGGAAATATGAACGTGGTCATGTTTGCGCCTGAGGATCTTAACTTGGTAAAAGGTAGTCCTCAAGTTCGACGACGTTTTATTGATATGGAAATCGGACAGATTTCCCCTCTTTATCTACACGAGATAAGCCAATATCAAAAGATTCTTCAGCAGCGTAATCATTATCTAAAAATGATGCAGGTCAAAAAACAAACAAATGAGACCATGCTTGAAATTTTAACAGATCAATTTATTCAAATGGCTGTACGGATTGTAGTGAAACGATTTGAATTCCTTCATTTGCTGGAGCAATGGGCAAAACCCATCCATCATGGAATTTCACGAGGACTTGAAAAACTTGAAATTCATTACAAACCCTCCGTTGAGGTATTAGAAGAACAAGATTTGTCGAAAATGGTTAATAGCTTTGAGGAAAAGTTCGGAAAGGTTCGAACACGAGAAAAAGAGCGAGGGACCACCTTATTTGGACCACATCGTGATGACTTACTATTTTTTGTGAATGACAGAGATGTTCAAACATTTGGATCTCAGGGGCAGCAACGGACAACGGCCCTGTCAGTGAAATTAGCGGAAATAGAATTAATTCACTCTGAAATTGGTGAGTATCCAATATTGCTACTAGATGACGTGCTATCGGAATTAGATGATTATCGCCAATCACATTTGCTAAATACCATTCAGGGAAAGGTTCAAACCTTTGTCACGACTACCAGTGTGGATGGAATTGATCATCAGACATTAAAAGAGGCATCAACCTTTGAAGTTCAGTCTGGTACTATCAAGCAAGTTGATTGAGGTGGAGTATGTATATTCATATCGGGGAAGATCTCAATATTAGAGCGGCAGATATTATTACTATTTTAGATAAAGATAGTGTCAATCAATCAGATATGGCCGCAGAATTTTTATCCCATCACAAAGAGAAAGTCATTAACCTATCAAAAGGGCCCTTTAAATCAGTTGTAATTACGTTTGACAAAATCTATTTATCCCCCATTGCTTCTGTTACATTAAAGAAACGTTCAAACCATATACAAGAAATTATATTATAAATTTTATTGTTTTATTTTGGCAGAAAGTGCAGGTGAATCTAGTGACAATGGATCAAAAATCAGTTCAAGAACAGGAATATGATGCCAGTCAGATTCAAGTATTAGAAGGACTTGAAGCGGTTCGAAAAAGACCGGGGATGTATATTGGGTCAACCAGCGGCAAAGGTCTGCATCATCTTGTTTGGGAAATTGTAGATAACAGTATTGACGAAGCGCTTGCGGGCTTCTGTTCAGAAATCAATGTCATCATCGAGGAAGATAATAGTATTACCGTAAAAGATAATGGACGTGGAATTCCAGTAGATATTCAAGAAAAAATGGGCAGACCTGCGGTAGAGGTCATTATGACAGTTCTCCATGCAGGAGGGAAATTTGGCGGCGGAGGCTATAAAGTTTCCGGTGGATTGCACGGTGTAGGTGCTTCTGTTGTAAACGCCCTTTCCACCTATTTAGAGGTTTTTGTTCATCGTGATGGTCATGTTTATTATCAAAAGTATGAACGAGGAGTACCAGTAGCTGACTTAAAAATAATTGGCGACACAGATACAACTGGTACGATCACTCATTTCCAACCTGATGGGGAAATTTTTACGGAAACGTTAGTATATGAATTTGATATTCTTGCCACCCGCCTACGTGAACTTGCCTTCCTTAACCGTGGCATTAAGATCACGATTGAAGATAAGCGTGTAGAAAATAAACGGAATGAATATCATTACGAAGGCGGTATTAAATCATATGTAGAGCATTTAAACCGTACCAAGGAAGTTATTCATGAAGAACCAATTGATATCGAAGGTGAACGGGATGGGATTAGCGTAGAAGTTGCTATTCAATATAACGAAGGTTATACGGAAAATATCTATTCTTTCGCTAACAATATTCATACCTATGAGGGTGGAACCCATGAATCAGGTTTTAAAACAGCGTTGACTCGAGTTATTAATGACTATGCAAGAAAAAATAGTCTTATAAAGGAAAATGAAACGAATCTTTCCGGAGAAGACGTCCGAGAAGGAATAACCGCTATTGTTTCGATTAAGCACCCTGATCCGCAATTTGAAGGGCAAACTAAAACAAAACTCGGAAACTCTGAAGTAAGAGCGATCACCGATACAGTTTTTGCGAATCATTTTGAGAAGTTTTTATTAGAAAATCCTACAGTTGCCAGGAAAATTGTTGATAAAGGCTTAATGGCAGCGAGAGCAAGACTTGCAGCAAAGAAGGCAAGGGAGTTAACTCGACGTAAAAGTGCTTTAGAGGTATCAAGTTTGCCTGGGAAATTAGCAGATTGTTCCTCAAGGGACCCAATAGAAAGTGAGTTGTACATTGTTGAGGGTGATTCAGCAGGTGGATCAGCCAAACAAGGCCGTGACAGGCACTTCCAAGCGATTTTACCGTTACGTGGAAAAATTTTAAACGTAGAAAAGGCGCGCCTTGACAGGATTCTTTCCAACAATGAGGTTAGAGCTATGATCACGGCAATTGGAACAGGTATAGGTGAGGATTTTGATATCGCGAAAGCACGTTACCATAAAGTTGTCATTATGACTGATGCTGATGTTGACGGTGCTCATATTCGTACTTTACTTTTAACCTTCTTCTATCGTTATATGAGGAAAATACTGGAGGTTGGATATGTGTATATTGCCCAGCCGCCATTGTACAAGGTGCAACAGGGTAAGCGGATTGAATACGCCTATAATGATAAGGAATTGGAACGTATTTTTGCAGAGCTTCCAGCCCAACCGAAGCCTAATATTCAGCGTTATAAAGGTTTAGGAGAGATGAATCCTGAACAATTATGGGAAACAACCATGGATCCGGCGACTCGGACAATGCTTCAGGTCAGTTTAGAAGATGCAATCGAAGCGGATGAAACCTTTGAGATGTTGATGGGAGATAAAGTTGAACCGCGCCGTAATTTCATTGAAGCAAATGCGCAATATGTTAAGAATTTAGATATTTAACCAAGAAAAGCATAGATGCCTGGTAACTGAAATAAGACAAATAGAAAAATTTGATATATATAAGGGTAGAGGTTAGACCGCTATCCTCCTTTTTCTTTATACCCAGATAGCCGGGTGTGTAGAATGACACACCCTCATAGGAGGTACCAAGTATGGGTGAAACACCAAATTCCCAAATTAAAGAGATAAATATAAGTCAGGAAATGAAAACTTCCTTTCTTGACTATGCAATGAGTGTTATCGTTTCACGTGCCCTTCCCGATGTTCGGGATGGATTGAAGCCGGTTCACCGCCGTATTTTATATGCTATGCATGATCTAGGAATTCATGCGGACAAACCATATAAAAAATCGGCTCGTATTGTCGGAGACGTTATTGGTAAATATCACCCGCACGGTGATTCTGCTGTTTACGAAACGATGGTCCGGATGGCACAGGACTTCAACTACCGTTATATGCTCGTTGATGGACATGGAAACTTTGGTTCTGTAGATGGAGACTCCGCTGCAGCAATGCGTTACACAGAATCAAGAATGTCCAAAATTTCAATGGAATTATTAAGAGATATTAACAAGGATACCATTGATTATCAAGACAACTATGACGGGGAGGAAAGAGAACCGGTTGTTCTCCCAGCTCGTTTCCCTAACTTATTAGTCAACGGAACAACTGGTATTGCCGTAGGGATGGCAACAAATATTCCACCACATCAGCTTGGAGAAGTTATTGATGGAGTCCTAGCTATTAGCCACGATCCTGAAATGACTACTCAAGAGCTTATGGAAATCATCCCTGGTCCTGATTTCCCAACAGGCGGAATGATCCTGGGCAGGAGCGGAATTCGTAAAGCTTATGAAACAGGAAGAGGTTCAATCACCATAAGAGCTAAAGTAGAGATTGAACAAAAGAGCAATGGTAAAGAAGTCATTATCGTCAAAGAAATTCCTTATCAAGTAAATAAAGCAAGATTAGTTGAAAGAATAGCTGAATTAGCGCGCGAGAAAAAACTTGAGGGTATTACCGACTTAAGAGATGAATCCGACCGCAGAGGAATGAGGATCGTAATTGAGGTACGTAAAGATGCCAATGCCAATGTACTCTTAAATAATTTATACAAACACACAGCACTTCAAACAAGTTTTGGTATTAACACATTGGCCCTAGTTAACGGCCAGCCGAAGGTGTTAGGCCTTAAGCAGTGCTTACAACATTATCTTGACCATCAAAAGGTAGTCATTCGACGCCGTACAGAATTTGAATTACGTAAAGCAGAGGCAAGAGCCCATATTTTAGAGGGCTTGCGTATCGCACTTGATCACTTAGATGAAGTTATTACCCTAATCCGAAACTCGCAAACAACGGATATTGCCCGTGAAGGGTTAATGACACAGTTTAGCCTTTCAGAAAAACAAGCACAGGCAATCTTGGACATGCGTCTACAACGGTTAACTGGATTAGAGCGAGAAAAAATTGAAGGCGAATACCAAGATCTTGTGAAGTTAATTGCTGAATTAAAAGCAATTTTAGCTGATGAAGAAAAGGTTCTAGAAATTATCCGTGCGGAATTACTGGAAATCAAAGAACGCTTCAACGATACTCGTCGCACTGAAATAGTAATGGGCGGACTTGAAAATATTGAAGATGAGGATTTAATCCCACGTGAAAATATTGTTATTTCCCTTACCCATAATGGATACATCAAGCGTTTGCCAGTTTCTACTTATCGTGCACAGAGACGTGGTGGACGTGGCATTCAAGGAATGGGAACAAATGAGGATGACTTTGTCGAGCATTTAATCACCACTTCAACCCATGATACCATTTTGTTCTTTACCAATAAGGGCAAGGTTTATCGTTCTAAAGGATATGAAATTCCAGAATTCAGCCGGACGGCTAAGGGAATTCCAATCATCAATCTTTTAGGAATTGAAAAAGGAGAATGGGTCAACGCAATCATTCCTGTAGAGGAATTCGTCGATGATTGGTTCTTATTCTTCACAACAAAGGAAGGGATCTCTAAGCGATCCCCGTTAACTTCATTCGCCAATATTCGTAACAATGGTTTAATTGCTTTAAGTTTAAGAGAAGGCGATGAATTGATCTCCGTTCGTTTAACAGATGGGGATAAACATATTATTATCGGAACTCAAAATGGTATGCTGATCCGTTTCCCTGAAACAGATGTACGTTCAATGGGACGTACAGCAACAGGGGTAAAAGGAATTACACTTGATGAAGATGATGCTGTCGTTGGAATGGAAGTACTTGAGGAAGATAACGATGTCCTCATTGTAACGAAAAATGGCTATGGAAAACGAACCGCAGCAGCTGAATACCGAATTCAGGGCAGAGGCGGTAAAGGAATTAGAACATGCCACATTACAGATAAAAATGGACAGCTAGTTTCAATGAGAGCTGTAACTGGTGAAGAAGATATAATGTTGATTACTACGGGCGGAGTTCTAATTCGGACAGAAGTTGCCGGCATTTCAAAAATGGGCCGAAACACACAAGGTGTCAAGCTAATCAGCCTCGGCGTCAGCGAAAATGAATATGTCGCAACGGCTGCGATGGTAGAAAAAGAGGAAGAATCTGAGGAAGAAATCGACGGAACAGAAGCTGAATTGGAAAATTCAGCTGAAGAGGTTCAAGAAGACACTTCAGAAAACGAAGAATAAGAATATGATAAAGGAGCACCTTTGGGGTGTTCCTTTATTTTGTAGAGGATCTACTAAGTCCCGTGTGTTTATTCATTCTGGTAGGTAAACTAAACTCACCACTAAGGAAACGGAATTCTGTAGCATTTAATTAAAATGCTTTTTTCTATATTTAAAGTAAAAATATCAAAAAGAGTGTTGACTTATTAAAACACAGGTGGTATATTAATAAAGTCGCCTCTGAGCGACGGAAAAAATTGATCTTTGAAAACTAAACAAACAAGAACGTCAACAAACAATAATATTCATTTTTAACGAAATGAAGCCAACGTTTTATTTTATGAGCTAATCACTCTTTTTGGAGAGTTTGATCCTGGCTCAGGACGAACGCTGGCGGCGTGCCTAATACATGCAAGTCGAGCGAACCACTT
>NZ_JBKFGJ010000031.1:0-23472 GCF_051233465.1 Neobacillus solisequens
TACGAGATAAATCCAACCATAGTATCGAGCTTAAACTCTAAAATTACAATCTATAAAATACTGAGAATACTGGAGAAAACGCGAGTTTTCACTTTGTTTATTGAGGGAGTTTAGTTGAAGAATGGAAATGGCTCTTTTTTGTTTGTGCCAAGCAAGAATAGCCCCCTCCGAACAGATTGGAGGGGGTTGTGCTATCTAAATTAATCCGTTATTCCAAGCTCTTATTCTGACCAAGTAACCACTTGGGGACAGTTCAGACAAGTTGTATAGGAAATTACCATTGGGGAATGATTTATAAGTATGAAATAGCCTCCTGTGTCGTCCAAGTAGCACTGGCAAATGCTATATAATTGGTAACGGCAGCTTGAAAATCCTCTTCACTAATTGTTGCGGTGGCATCGTATACAACAGCTGTTTCAAAACCAGTTTCGATTAGATGCCTCATATGGGACTCTACACAAACGTTGGAAAGCACCCCTGCAATAATTATATTCTCTTTTCTATGTTGTCGTAACTGATATTCCAAGTCATTTGTTTGTGGGCTGGCAACCTTGTGAGGAGTTGCAATGACGGTTCTTCTATCAAAAATATAAGGTTTGAAAGAATGAACAAAATCTGCTCCAAATGACGGTGGTGTGTACGCATTTGCCACTTGATACATTCTAAGACCTAATAGCATCTTTTGTTCATTTCCTGTAAATTGCCAGCCATAATCATGAGGGTATAAATAATGGGGCGATATGAAAAGTTGGTATCCCTTATTGATGGCAGTTCTCATTAATAGTTCAAGTTTTTGTATGGTATTGTTTCGTTCAATAGTTCCTTTAGTCAGATGATAGCCTCTTCCCCCAGGACTCATAAAGTCATTTTGTGGGTCTGTGATTACAATAGCAGTATTATTGGGATGTGGTTTAAACGGCAAATTACTTACCTCCCTCGCAGTATAAGCTTACGGAAATGTTTGTTACCTGTTCAGGAAAGATAGAGAAGTTGTTTTTTTAAAAAGTTCAGCATTGACATGACAGCCGCATCGAACAAGTACATAGTCATTATAAACTCTATAGGCATCTATATGTATTTGTAGTTTGTTTTAGTTCACTTTGTTATAGAAAATTAGTGTGCAACTTTGACGAATGTTTCCCGAAGGTACTTGTTAAGCTAACGGGGTGCTTTACTTAAAGAAACTAAATTTCCGGACCTAAATGTGGTTTTTTTACTGTTCTCTTTTTTTTTTTTTTTTGAAAAATGTATTTTTTCAATCTTTAAGGGTATAGTAATCATTCCATACCAATTTTACATTTCGCTCTTTTTTTCAGTAACTTTTGATTTCTTGACTTTGCATTTTATTAGGGATCCTTAAACCCAAATTGTTTTACCGATATGATTTATTTAATGTTTATGTCATAATCTTAGATTAAGGCTATATTAAATCCTGTTGTTGATCTTTACGATAAGAAAACCGCCTCGTTGAAGAGGCAGCTATTGAACTATCGTATCCGTCGTAATCTGCTTTAGGAGAAAAGGTCATCTAACCGTCTGGTAAACGAGGGCTATGGCTCCAGAATCAAATGTCTTGTTTTCGATTAGTTTAAGATTGATCTTCTCCTTGAGACCTTGGAATAACGGCAACCCGCTGCCGATCAGGACGGGAGAAACCGTAATTTTATACTCATCTATTAAATTAAGCTGCATAAGGTAGTGTGCTAACCTAGGACTGCCGAGGATGACCATATCCTTGCCTGGCTGATGTTTGAGGTTCTTGATTTCTTCCTCGACACCTTCTTTCACCAGTCTGGAATTGTTCCATTCGACTTTCTCCAACGTCGTGGAAAAAACGATTTTAGGAGTCTTTTCAATCCACTCGGCATGGTCCTGTTCATGCTGCGAAGCTGAGGGGTCAGAAGGCACAGATGTCCAGTAATTATGCATCATCTGATAAGTCTCACGTCCCCATATGACAGTGTCGGCAGTACTCAGAATTTCTTTCGCGTGTTTCTCCAAGTCAGCATCATATGAAACCCAGCCAATGTCCATTTCACCGTTCGGACCTTCCACAAAACCGTCAAGAGATGCGTGCAGAAATAGAACGAGTTTTCTCATTTTTAGTCTCCTTTGTCCATGAGGAATATTTTTCAAACTTCTTTACCTACAATGTAAGTATAACTAATATTTGTAAATTTTAGTAAAAAGTTCTATAAGTTGAACCAATTAAAATGGGAAGGTGCGAGCATCAGTCCCGTTTTATTTTGTTAAAGAAAAGATTGTGAAGAACTACACTTAAACAAACAGGTGCGTTAATCCAGGAAGGATTAACGCCTTTTTTGTTGAATTCCTTATTGAACAAACAGCTAGGATAGTGGAACAAGTATTTATGGAGAAAATAGGTTTAATTAAACTGATACACATTCAAAATGAGGTGGTAAATTGGTTAATCTACAAAAAGAATTAGACCAAATAATAAAAGACTCTATTACCCCTTTATTAAAAGCAAAAGGATTTAAGAAACAAGGGAGAAACTTTTTTAAAGATTTAGGGGAGATTGGCTGGTGCTTCAATATTCAATCAAGTTTATTTAACCATCAGGAAAATGTAGATTTTACATTTAACGCAGGAATATTTGTCCCTAGTGCTTATGATATTTATTATAATGAGCCAATACCTAAGTTCCCTAAAGAATATCATTGTATTGTCCGCAAAAGGATAAGTGAATTAAAAGATGTTTCTTATGAAGAGTGGTATTCATTTAACGGAAATGTCATTAGCGATAAACTCGTTAAACAGTTGAAAACAGATGTGGAAGCTTATATATTACCGTTTTTCAATATTTATAATACTGATGAGCTAATCACCTTTATGATGGAAAATAAAAGTTGGGGACCACAAGGGAAAGCGATGTTAATTATTGTTTTGAAACAAAATGGTTACGAACAAAAAGCACAAAAACTTTATGATGAACAATACCAATATCCAAATGAGCAATATAAAGAGTATCTAAAGGATTTAGCTAATAGAATTGGATTGGCTTATTAAAGTAACGGGTGCAATAGTTGAAGATCCGGCTGCCATTATGGTGGTCTTTTTTTTTATTCAACTAAAGGACAGGATAGTTTAAGAAAATATCTTTTTGAAATATATTGAATAATATTTACGAAAATTCAGATTTATAATATAAAGGAGATATAAATGGAAATGGAATCGGGGGTATAACTTTTGAAGTATGTCAGATTTTTTATTTATCAATTTATTTTATTGACCCTGCTTTTTGTTATCAACATTCCCCTTAATATATTTACGAGTAAACCATTTACATCTGTGTATTTTATAGCAATATGTTTAAGTTTTCCCTTCATTATTCTAATTTTCCTAGGAAACAATAAGTTATATAGACGATTCGAGAATATTAGTTTGGATAAAAAGGTTTTAATTACAATATTAACTGGAATATTATCAAGCCTGTTTATAGCTTTATTAAGGAGATAAGTTGTTCCTTGAACTAAAGGGACATTTTAGTTGAAGAAGTAATTAGAATTTTATGGTAAAATAGATGCTTAGGTGGTTACAATAAGCGCTAAGGAGGACTTGGAATGAACAGAACGGAATCGTTACTTCAAAACTGGGACATTTGCTACGATAAAGAAGATTGGTATCCGCCGCTTGCTGACGCACTTAAAGCGCTGACAGCGGAGCAAGCAGATTGGCGCCCGGCTGGCGAGCATGCGAACACCATATGGGAGACAGTTGAGCATTTAATTTTTTACAAAGAACGGTTGCTCAATAGAATTACCGGTGTAGAATCGCAGTATCCGGAAGGGGTGACGAATGACGATACGTTCGTAGTCGCTTCGAAAACGGAGAGGGATTGGGAAGAAACGCAAAAAAGGCTAAAAAGCGTTCATCTTGGTATCCGTGAGCGTATTACGAATTTAAACGCTGACCAGTTGCAATCTCTTATTCCTAACCGTCCATTAGACGAGTGGCTGAACAGCCTCATTCTCCATGATGCTTATCATACGGGCCAAATTATCCTAATCCGCAAGTTGCAAGGCTCTTGGCCATCGCACCGCTCTTTTGAATAGGGCAAAAAATTGAACTGCAGTTCGAGAACATGGTGTCCTATATATCACGGATTACATCAAATATTTATCGTGTTATTTGACGAAATGTGGGCAACGAGGAAAACGGCCTCCTAATAGTAGCTTTAGCACAGAAATACTACTGAGACATTTAGCAGCAATTCCTGTTTATTCAAAGGGTGAGCGCGGTTATTACCTGAAGAAATTGCGTTATACCCTGTAAACAATTATTAAAGTAGGTTTGCCTTAAATAAGTTAAAATAGAATCATAGAGCTAAAGAATACGATACTTGAATGACAGATACAAAGCAGGCTAAACTGAATGGTTCCAGTTTATGGTCTGCTTTTTGTTATGCTTCCAAGATTACATTGAATACATGTTAAAAATGTGTAGAGCCTAATGTTTCAAGGGTTTTTAAAATACGAGTATAAATAACCGCGTTTTGTTGAAAGGACCCTAAATATAATTTACATGCAACACTTCTTATGAATATATTAGATATTTTTAAATTCCCGAAAAACAATAAAAGACTTCTTGGATCCCGTGTTAAGAGTATTAGTGATAATCAACAAACGGGTGCCACAATTACAGACCAAGCTTTCATTGTGGCAGCTTTTCTCATTGCACTTAAGATGCAGGTTATTTGAAAAAAGAAAGCAGCTCTAACAAGCATAAAATAATTATGTGGTTTTTAAAAGTTATATCAGAATAATTCTGTAATGAAATTATCATATTGCTGTGATGAGTCTGTTATACCTTTCTAGTATAGTGAACCTATCAAATCACACTAGGAGGAAACAATCATGCTAAAGAAATTCATCGTAGCCTTTACCATTTTAGCTTCTTGTGGCTCTTTGTTCACTGCCATGGGTGATAACGCGGAAGCAGCAACTTATAATTATCATACAGCAGCGGTTTCGATTGCGAAATCGAATATCGGAGTTCCTTACCGATATGGCGGGATGTCGCCAAGCGGATTTGACTGTTCAGGACTTGTCAAGTATTCTTACGGAAAAGCGGGAAGAACTCTAAATCGCACTGCAGCCCAAATGTACTATGGAAACGGATATCGACCATCTAATTTGCAGATAGGGGACTTACTGTTCTATGGACCGACTAAAGCAAGTGCCCCAACCCATGTTGCAATCTATATCGGATACGGGAAAATGATCATGGCATCATCTTCAAAAGGGGTCATTGTCACCTACACAAGCAATCCATATTGGCATCCTAAATATATTGGTGCAAAGCGAGTATAAAGATCATCGGTGACGATGGTCTTTTTCATTTATTAATATTTATCTTATCTTAAATCAGTGGTGAAAGAGTAACATTGGCAGTACCTTTTATCAATTAGATGAACTAATCTTTTCTTAATTAGTGGGGTGCAAGATTTTTCATGGCTCAGTTACGGACATGCCATTTGATGATAAGCTCTATGACGGCATATTTAGTCATGCCCTTATTCACTTATTGAATGAACAGGAGAGAGAGAAGTTTATTAGAAATTGCTACAATCAGTTAAAGCCAAATGGCTATATGATTTTTACAACTGTTTCGAAGAAAGCGCCAATGTACGGAAAGGGTAAACAATTGGATCAAGACTACTTCGAGACACCGGCTGGGGTAAAAATGTTATTTTACGATTCTGACTCCATTAAACAAGAATTTGATCAATATGGACTTGTCGAGTTTTTAGAAATCGAAGAGCCTAATAAGAACATGAAAGATAAGCCTTCCATCAATTTTATAATGGTAAAATGTAAGAAAGAAAAATAAAGTATCAATCCTCATCAACTACGACACAGCTATGCTACACATATGATTAATAACGGAGTACCTCTTGAAGTGATCTAGAGCTTGCTTGGTCATGAGAAGAGTGAGACCACGAAAATATATGCTCATTTAAGAGGCAAATTGAGGCACGATTTTTATAGTAAGTATTTTTGAAAGCTATATAAATTAAACTTTTACCGAAATCAACACGTATCTTTTTGTTATCGGGCCAGATAATGGAACAAGAGTTCTTAATAGTCCCCCATTTTTTATACAGCCTTCAGGTGCACTTAAGAGTGTGAAACCGTTGATTTATCGAAGTTCTATACAATCCTGAATACACGATAAAAACAAAAGAATGATAAAATCTGGTGTGCTAAGGATTCGAGTTTTTCATACATCCTTAAATGTCCAATTATTGTTAACTAGCTTTGAATGAAGTATATAAAGAGGAATACTCTTTAACTGATGCGAATCTATTATACGGTAAGCAAAAATAAATTCAATCTAACCTTGAATACAGAGGAGTGAAACTATTTATGTCAAATATTTTAAAAAGCACATACCAAATAGACACATTCACTCAATCAACACTTACATCACAAGATGGTACAGACATTAGTTATCAAAGTATCGGTCAAGGCCCCGGTCTTATTCTAATCCATGGTGCATTAAATGATTCGAGGGACCTTAGCATGCTTGCCCAAGAACTATCGGATTCATTTACAGTCCACATCATGGATCGAAGAGGACGAGGGATGAGTGGACCTCAGGGAAGTGAGTACTCTATTAAAAAGGAATGCGAAGATATTCAAGCGATCCAAAAAGTAACAGGTGCAATTTATGTATTTGGACACAGCTATGGTGGACTCGTAGCTTTAGAAACTGCACGTACATTTCAATTTTTTACCAAAATAGCTCTCTATGAACCTGGAGTTTCTATAGATTCATTACCATCAGATTGGGACTGGATATTAAAATATGAAAAGGCCATGAACCAAAAAGATTTTAGAGAAGCATTTACTAGTTTTGTAAGGGGTGCAGGCCATAGTCCTTTAACAAGAATGCCAAACTGGTACGCAAAACTTATCTTACGTATGGTAATACGTGGAGATCATTGGGTAAAAATAAAAGAATTATTACCATCAAACTTATCTGAGCATAGGGAAGTAAAACGCTTAGAAGGCACTTACAACAATTATCAAATCATTAATGCAAATATATTATTAGTTTCTGGAGAAAAAAGTCCAGAAACAGTACACCAAATGATTCGGATGTTAAGTCGAACAATTCAGAAAACAAAAACGTTAATTCTCCCAAAATTACATCATCTTTCTCCTTGTAATGAACATAATCCAATTGAAGTTGCGAGACACTTAAAGCAATATTTTCTTAGCTAAAATTTAAATATTATTTCAATAATGCAACATAGTTTATAATCACTTTTTATAACTATCGATAACACTTGATTATGTAACAGAATTTAATATGCACCTGTAATAATGCAATTATATATATTAAGACCTTCCACATTCGGGCGCTTTCTTGAATAAGAAGGCGTCTTTTTGTAACGTCCCATCTCATTTAAGAGAGAACTTGTTAAGATGAAGAAAAGATTGTGAAGATTTTTACTTAAACTAAAGGGGGCGTTGATCCAGGTAGGATTAACACTTTTTTTGTTGAACTTGTTATTGAACAAACGATGCAGCATGACTGACATCCACCAGTGTGATCATATTTTTACACATCCACCATTTTTTGTAAATGTGTGGCTAAGAGCGACAGTCTTTTTTGCTTCGAAAGCCCAAATTTATCCTTTAGAGATAAATCCAACCATAGTAGCGAGCATTAACTCTAAAATAACATTCTATAAAATACTGAGAAAACCGGAGAAAACATGAGTTTTCACTTTGTTTATTGAGGGAGTTAGTTTAACAAAGCAAAAAAATTAAAATTTAAGCTAAACACATATGCACCGTTCATTTTTATAACGGTGCTAAAAATAAATTACTTAATAATTGTTAAAAAAGTAGGATATTTTGTTTGTTCTAAATACTCCTATTCCTTCTCTCTTTCATTTTGAATAATTTGTTTATACGATTTTATCGTAGCAAAGTGCATACCTTCATGATATATACAAAAACTGAGTAATTCTTCAACAGTTGATAAAGTAAGACCTGTTGAAGTAGTAAAAGGCGTCTCTATAACTTCTTTCAGACGAAATTCCAATGATTGTTCAATCCTGTCGATTTGACTTTTTAATAATCGGATTAATTCGTTAATCGTTGGTAACGCCTGACTCCCCCAATTGGATGGGCTTGTGCTAGTAGTATATAATTTCGAAACGTTATTTGGCATCATCATTTTTTCCTTAATAAAATAAAAGGCGAACTTTTCTTGCACAACATATATATGTCCAATATTCCAATTTATATTATTATTGAATCCATCTGGAATAAACAGTGTTGCTTCATCATTCATTTCTGCGACGCAATTAATTGTGTTTTCTCGAACAAATCTTAATTGTTTAAGCAGGTAGTTCTTCATCTCTTTCCCTCCTGGGCAATCACTAAAAGAATGCAACTAATCCAGAGACAATTTAAATATATGAATTTATTTTTTTAGCTTCTGTAATAAGACTTTTTATTAATGATTCAACGGTTATACTTTTGGCTAATCTTGGGCTTTGACCAGACCAAAGTGACATGAAATCTTGATTATTTTGTGCACTAGAAGTCTTTCTAATATCCTGGGTTAGTGTATTTTGAACAGGGAAATCTGGTAAAAGTGTTTCATAATTTTGCATTTCTAAAATAAATTCATTTTTAATTCCTCTTGCCCATTTACCAGAAAATGAACGAGTTAAAACAGTCTGGTCTTCGTTAGCACTGAGAATGGCTTCTTTATATACCTTATGTGCTCCACTTTCAATACAAGTCAAGAAAGCTGTGCCCATTTGTACGCCCTTTGCTCCTAAGCAAATAGAAGCCATTAACCCTCTCCCATCCATAATTCCTCCAGTGGCAACAACAGGGATTCTTACATTGTCAACAACCTGTGGGATGAGTGACATTAAACCAACTAAACTTTCTTGATCACCATCGATAAAGCTACCACGATGTCCACCAGCTTCACTACCTTGAACAACAACAATATCCATTCCTGCTTTTTCATTTTCAACTGCTTCTCTAACAGTTGTAGCGGTCCCCATCAGAATAATGTTAGATCGTTTTAATTCAGCAATTACTTCTTTAGAAGGAATACCAAATGTAAAAGAACAAATAGGAACCTTTTCTTCACTTACAACCTTAATTTGTTCAATAAATGTTTCTAAAACATCATTAAAATTAGGAATTTCAAAGCTATCTTTTGGTTGTAAATTCAATTGATGACGAAGAGGGTTTAAGATATGGTTAGCTGATTTAACTTCATTCTCTGTAACTTTAAATGCGTTAGGAACAAATAGATTAATACCAAAAGGGTTTGAAGTTGACTGCTTTATTTCCTTAATTTGTTCTCGAATTTGAATAGGTGTCATATAACCTGCACCAATCATTCCTAGACACCCAGAATTTGAAACCTCCACCACAAATTTCGAAGTGGTTACTCCGCCAGCCATTGGAGCTTGTATAATCGGATACTCAACTTTCAAAAGCTCTGTTATTTTATTATTTAACATAATTTTACACCTCGTAATTATTTTCACTTAGTATTCTTTTAGTTTTCCTCTCAAATTTAATTCCATTTAAAAGCATTCCCGCTCCAATTAAAACGACACAAGATGCGCCTATTAAAGCAGTATTAAAATTATGAGTGAATGATGATAAGACTCCAGCAAGGATTGGTCCTATCAACTGTCCAATAGCATAAATAGCAGTCAGAATACCAATCGTTCGCCCGCTATTAGATGGATTCATTTGTCGACCCATTGTTGTAGCGAGAGTCGTGATACCCATAAACGTGGCTCCAAATAATAAAGCACTTATGATAAAACTTGTTTTCGAACTCCAAAAGGCTGGCATCGCCATACCCAAAGCTTGTAATGTCATTGCAAGAACTAGGGATTTAACGAATCCCCATTTTTTTGCTAGTAAAGACCAGATGAGACAGGATGGAATCGCAGCCAATCCAACCATCATCCAAACTAAGGTGGCATCTTTATGAAAGTATGAAGTCTTTTCAGCGATAGATACGATAAACGTACCTGTAACAATGTAACCCAATCCTTCTAAGCCATAAGCAATTATCAACCATATAAGCCATTTAGCGGGGGGGACTTCTGTAAAAAATTCCTGTTTATTTTTTACTTCAACAGCGTTTAGGTTATCATTGAGCAAGATCCATACGAAGAATGCTAGGATTCCACTGACAACAGCTAGTCCTGTCCAAGTTCCTTCCCACTGATATAAATGGTTTAAACTCGGAATAATTAGACTGGATAAACAGATTCCCAAACCTACCCCTCCATAAAAAAAACCAGACCAACTGGTTTTTTTTATAGCAGCAAGTTTATCTAACACGATACCAGAGGCTAGGACCAACACATAAGCACTGGAAACCCCCGATAGAAATCGAAGTACATACCAATGGAAATGAGAATGTGTTAGACCCATTATGGCAGTGGTTAAGATATTGACGATAATACATATTCTCAAGGAAATTGTTCTAAATTGTTTTAAGGGAATAGCACCTGCTAAAATTGCTCCAAGCAAATATCCTGCGTAATTACTTGAGGCAATATAACCAGCAACTGTATTTGAAAAAGAAAGATCCTTTTGCATAAGTGGAAGAATGGGAGTATAGGCAAATCTTCCAATCCCCATAGCAATGATTAAAGACAATATTCCCCCTATTAAAAAAAGATGAGTTTCCTTCTTCAAATTAAAACCTCCAAATATAAAGCATATCTTTATAAGCTATAATGAACCTGTTAGAAATTGTGCTTCCCCGAGTCCGAAACTCCAGTCAGCATCGCTGTTTTCTGTTATATTAATGATCAAATCTTGTGGTGAAATCCCACAATCCGATTCAAGTTTATGGGCTAGAAGTGAGTATAAGGTTTCTTTCTGTTTAACAGTTCTTTTTTTACTAACAATACTAATAATTACAAGGTCTCTGCTTCTTTTAAACCCTAGTCCTGTATCCTCAATTATTAGCTCTTGCGGCGGGTGTTGATGAACTATTTGATAACGGTCACTTTCAGGTACTTGGAAAGCTTCCACCATCGCACGGTGAGCCGAATCTAATAATTTTTTTAGTGTGTCTTCGTTTCTACCTTCTATTAAATCAAAGCGTAATAATGGCATTTTGTTTCTCCCTTCAAATTGCAATAATGTTTTTAGAATGTGTCTTTTCTACAAATATTAACCTCTAGTTAAAATGTAGGGTATTTAAATCATATCGCTTTTTTTGTTATATGGTATAATACTTAAAAATGATATTTGGTATCAATCAAATTGATGGCTAAAGGGTATTTCAAATAAGGAGAGATTATTTTGGATTTACATACATTAAAAATTTTCCAGACTGTTGCAAAGTTGGGGAGTATTTCACAAGCAGCAAGAGAACTTCAATATGCACAGTCTAATATCACGATGAAAATTCAGCAGTTGGAATCGGATCTTCAAACAACCCTTTTTCATAGACATAATCGTGGAACTGCTTTAACAGCCAAGGGAAGCATGTTATTAACATATACGGAAAAAATATTTGATCTTATAGAAGAAACAAAAAACGTAATGAATGATGATCAAACACCATGTGGTCCGTTAATTATTGGTTCAATGGAAACAACCGCTGCAGTTCGTTTACCAGCCATTCTTTCAAAGTATCATAATGACTTTCCAGATGTTGATTTAACCTTAAAAACAGGATCTACTAAACAAAATATTCAAGAAGTTTTACAATATGAACTTGATGGAGCATTTGTGGCTGGACCTATTGAACACCCCGAACTCATTGAAAAGGAAGTAATTGAAGAGGAATTGGTACTCATTACCGATACAATTCATCCCCAAATTTCTTCCTTTAAAGATATACAAACAAGGACGCTGCTAGTATTTCATGCTGGATGTTCTTATCGAGAGAAACTTGAACAATGGTTACACCAAGAGGGAGTGATTCCTAAAAAGATAATGGAATTTGGAACCCTGGATGCAATTGTCGGTTGTGTATCTGCTGGCCTAGGTGTAAGTTTGGTTCCACAAAGTGTTGTTGCGAAACAAATACAAGAAGGAACTCTTAGACAGCATACGCTTCCGACTCCATACGGAAAAGTCAAAACAGTATTCATTTATAGAAAAGATAGGTATGTACCTGCGTCTTTATTAAAATTTATAGGAATGATAAGTGATTAGGGGTGGTTGTTTTAAAAAAGAGTTTTTAAAAGGGAGTGGAGGTAAATCACTATTGTGATATTGAACTTAAACAAAAACGTGTGCTTTATTGGAGGGTGATTGTGGATTACGTTCCCCTTTCTTATTTTCCGAATTTACGGGTCAGCTTAGCTATGACCTACGAAATACGATGTTTAATAGGCTAAAAAGCCTTATTGAATCCACTCTCCACTTTTCCCTCTTTTTTAGGTATCAATAAATCCGATGGCAATTATCTATTTTGTGTATTACACCTTATAGATAAATGGAGTTATGATTGATATATCGGTAATGAAGACTTTTTCTTAATTGAAAGGAGTACTAGCAATGCTACAGCCATTTGATGCACTAGTTGTAAATAAACAAGAAGGTCAATTTTCTGTAAAACTTGAAAAGATAACGCTTCAAGATTTACCAGAGGGAGAAGTATTAATTCAAGTCCAATATTCTGGTGTCAACTATAAAGATAGTCTCGCTACTATTCCGAAGGGTAACATCGTCAAAACCTATCCTTTTGTACCTGGAATTGATTTAGCAGGGGTAGTTGTTTCATCTAAAGATCCTCGATTCCAAGAAGGTGACGAGGTTATTGCGACTAGCTATGAGATCGGTGTTTCGCATTTTGGAGGCTATAGTGAGTTTGCTCGAATTCCAGCTAAGTGGATAGTTCCGCTCCCCAAAGGACTTACATTAAAAGAAGCAATGATTTTCGGAACAGCTGGTTTCACTGCAGCATTGTCCATCCAACGACTAGAAGAAAATGGTGTCACTCCCGAAATGGGAAAGGTGCTTGTCACAGGTGCAACTGGCGGCGTTGGTAGTATTGCTGTCTCCATTCTTGCATCGCTCGGTTATCAGGTTGAAGCCAGCACAGGTAAAGAATCTGAAGATGATTATTTGCGAAATCTTGGAGCAGCTACCATTATTTCACGTGACGAGGTGTATGATGGGGAAATCAAAGTTTTAGGTAAACAAAAATGGGCAGCCGCTGTTGATCCTGTAGGTGGTGAACCTTTGGCATCGGTCTTAAGCCAAATTCAATACGGAGGATCAGTTGCTGTAAGTGGTTTAACCGCAGGAACAAAGGTCCCAACAACAGTCTTCCCCTTTATTTTACGAGGGGTAAATTTACTAGGAATCGATTCTGTGTATTGCCCAATGGAAATACGGTTGAAAATTTGGAATAGGTTAGCGACAGATTTCAAGCCTGCAAACCTAGAGAAATTTATCCAACAAGAAGTAACACTTCAACAACTTACAGATGTTCTACCTACTCTACTTAAGGGACAAGCAAGAGGAAGAACAATTGTAAAATTATGATAAAAAATGACGGGATAATAAATTCACATCATTTTATTAATATTACTAAGTGTTACTCTGTTTTCTAATCCTTTAAGCAATTACTTATGACAATGTTTGAAAGAATGTACTTGAAAGACCAAGTTATAAAATATAACATAGTTAATTTAGGAGAAGAGTGAAAGTAGTGAGAATAGGTTTTTTTGATTCAGGCATAGGTGGAATGACTGTACTCCATCAAGCATTGAGGTTTTTACCGAATGAAGATTATATATTCTATGCAGATACCTTACATGTTCCATATGGTGAAAAACCAAAAGAAGAAGTAAGGGAATATATTTTTAATGCAGTTGATTTTATGGCTAATCAAGGAATTAAAGCATTAGTCATAGCTTGTAATACCGCAACAAGTATTGCAGTGAATGACCTTCGCCAAAAGTATGATTTCCCCATTTTTGGTATTGAACCAGCTGTAAAACCTGCAGTCCAAAGCTGTGAAGGAATACGAAAAAAGGTTTTAGTTCTGGCGACTAATTTGACTTTAAGAGAGGAAAAGTTCCATAATCTTGTGAAAAGTATAGACCATCACGATATTGTTGAAAGTTTAGCCCTTCCAGGTCTTGTAGAATTCGCTGAGAATTTTGAGTTTAGAGAAGAGAAAGTTGTACCATATTTAAGAGAAAAATTATCTCTTTTTGATTTAAATCAGTACGGCACCATTGTTCTTGGATGCACTCATTTTCCATATTTTGAAGTTAGTTTAAAGAAAATATTTTCTGATGAAGTAGACATTATTTCTGGAAGTATTGGTACTGCTAAAAACTTAAAGAGAATTCTTGAAGCAAATAACCAAATTAATGATGGAACAGGAGATATTTTATTTTTTAAATCTGGTTATAAAGTTGAAGACAAAGAAACATTATCTAATTATAATGAGTTGTTGGTAATGTTAGACAGGATAAGTTCTGTAACTAAGGGTGTTTAACTCAAAAGGTAAATCTATATCGCCAACTAATTTAAAAATAAGTTTGTGAAATTTTGTACTTAAACAAACGGGTGCGATTCTTCAATAAGGAAGGATCGCTTTTTCTTTTGAAGTAACGAAGCAGATAGTTCAATAAGGAATGTGAATGGGAGTCCTGCATTTGTGGGTTAATTGAACAAAGAGGTATAATAATAAATTTATAATCTACAACAAAAAAGGACAATACCTAAATAATGAAGGCATTATCCTTTTTCTTTATCACAATAGAGAATGTACTTTAACTTATCAGAAATGGATTCTATTTTCATTTACTTCGTACATTTCTTTTTACTGAAAAAGCTGATTACATTGACGTTATAGCCAGTTTTAGAAATTCAGTGATTTATTCAGGTAATACTATTTTATTTACTAAAATTTTCTTTTTGTTTGTTATCACTCTGAATGAAAAAGTAGATCATCGCAGCAACCACAAAGACAAAGCCTAATCCTACTACCCAATATCCAGGGCCAAATGCTGCTGGGTTAAAAATCATAAAGACCAGAGAGCCCAAGGTACAAAAGATGACACCAATACTCAAAATCCACTGAATAAGTTTGTATTGATCATCTTTTAATAAATGTTGAGCAAGCAGCATCACAACCATAATTGCTGGGAACAAAATCAAGCTTATATCAAGGTGCAACATTCTAAAAGCAAAGCCATATTCCCCCAGCGGAACCTTATTATAAGAGTTATAAAGATCAGCTCTGTATTCTTCTAAAAATCCCATGCCCGCAACAGTTATAACAATACAGCACCATGTTAGAAAGATACCACTAAGCGTGTATTTAGCAGTTATACTTAATTTGTCGTCAGCAGCTTTTTTGCCGAAAAGCATAGCCCCAATTAGTAGCATACCACCAATAAAGACAAATGTGCCAATCGTAAAGTCAACTAAGTCAATACCAGCTACACTATGACCACGGGGTTGGAAAAAGCCCTTTTCGGTAAAAATGTGTGGAATTTGTAGATCAGAACCACCAAATCCAGAAATAACCAAAATTATAGTCTCTAAGATTAGGCCAACAATTACCATCCATTCACCAGTTGCTTTGATCGTTGAGGCGTTACCGATTAAGTTACGACCATACTTCCAGCTTATGACTGCCAATATAAGCCCAATAACCGCAACCACCATCATATCTGAGTGCGCTCTTAAAAGAGCGTCTTGCCATTCCGGCAAAGTGTAGCCAATCTTTGATGCGTACCAACCACAGATACCTGGCCAATTACCAAAGTCCAAAATAAAGCCGACTAAGTCACCTATTAATGCTGCAATCACCGCTGAACATGAAGCTGCTAAAACTAAGTAGTATGTACGTGATTGTCTAAGTTCTTGATTTTTTATGACAATTAAGCCGATGAACATTGTAATTAGAATCACGTCGAGAGCAAAGAAAGAAAGGATCTGATACCAAAGTGTTAACTTGGTATATTCCATTGAGCGGTTAATTGCCCCTCCAGTAACACCCAGGAAAATCGTAGCAATGGTGAAATAAAAAATAATCTTTTTAAATTTTGTCTCAAAATCGTAAACTTGACTGATAATCAATGAGATAACCCCTGCTAGACCTACAGTCAATCCATGAAAATACATTATTCTTGAATAATCGACTGGTGTAGTTCGATCAACAAAAATTGAGAATGGGTTCGAAATTAAGACACTAAATAGGGCATAGATTACTAAAACGATTAAAAGCCACTTTATCACTTGTGGCCAAGAATACTTCCCAAGTCCAATTTCAGGGCTGATGTTTTTTTTGCTATTCATGCTTTGTTGCCTCCTAATCAATTTTAGTCCTATATAGGACTAAAATTGATTGTAAATATAATTGGCAGATGATACAACATTATTTAAAGATATGTCAAAAAATGTACAAAAAAGACCGATTGAGGTTCAATCGGTCAACTAGCTAACTTTTATGATTTAAATGATGTGCAAGCAAATTTTGTAATTGAGATAGCTGTTTAAGTAAACTTGCAAACTTTTCTTCGCCAAATTCCCTACTGGTTTTTAATTCGCTTTGAGTGATGCTTTCAATTAAAGGAAGGACAAATTTTTCCCCGGAATCGGTTAAGATAATCCGTTTACTGCGCTTATCAATAGGATCAGTTGAAAAGCATAGGTAACCCATTTTAGCTAACTTGTTACTAATAGAGGTAATTGTTTGTTTGGGTAAGCTCCACTTTTTACAAATTTCGCCTGGAGAACTAGGACCATTACTACCGATATAGTAGAGAACATGTAATTCGTTAATAGTTAAACCATACTGGCTTGCAAGACTGGCGTAAATATGTGAGATTTGAGCTGATAAACTGGCGAATTGATCAAATTTATTTTCCATAACATTACTCAGGTAACTTAGTTTCAATAATGACACCTGAATTATTTATACCTCCTAGATGAGAAGTGAATTTAAACCTTATCAGAAAACGGATTCTTTTTTCAATATTCATTTTATACGTTATAGCCGGTTTTAGAAAATCAGTGTATATCAAAAAAAGTATATAATAAAAAAAAGCATCTTTCTACCTTTCAAGGGGATGAAAGTAAAGAGCTGCTACAAGTACGTTAATCCAGTTTTTGTTCATTTAAATAGTACCACCGATTTTTCATTCCTTCCAAAAAAAAAAACAAAAAAGCCTGAGAGAAAACTGTCATACAGTTTCTCCCAGGCATTTATCCTTCCGTGTCACAGCAAAGCTGTGAGTCTTCTCTCCGACCAGACCAACTTTAAGATGCGGAAACCAAGAAAACAATTAAAATATTATTTAATATATTTATTTTACATACACTCTAGATTAATTTCAAAACTAAAAATTCAGCAATGATATTGGTATTTATAATGAGTGAGCTTACTTAATTTAACATTCTAATCAGCGGAAAAGACCAACTCATTAAATATCGATCATATTATTATCATACATAACCAACGCCCCAGTTACTTTAAGTGGAATAATTTGAAGAGAAGGCTCCCAAAATGATATCCATGTTCTTTAATTCTTGCATTTTAGGATTAAAGAAAGGGAGAGAGTTAATCAATTATTTAAGAGTTTTGACCATTATATAGTCAATTTGTTCTTCATCCCCCATATAAAAAGAATGGGCTCCGGTTTGGACAAACCCCATTTTATGATAAAAGGCAATTGCATTTTCATTTTTTTCCCATACACCCAGCCAGATTTTCTGTTTATTCTGTTCCAACGCCATTTCAATAGCCATATTTAGCAAATATTTACCAAGGCCCTGTTTTTTATATTTGTTCTTAATATAAATCCTCTCGATTTCAAGTGATTCATCACCCATTTCTTCAGTCTGAGCATCATTAGTATTGACCTTTAAGTATCCTGCAAGTTCATGCTTAAAATAAGCAAAAAAGAATTGTGAGGAACAATTGGCTAGTTCTTTTTCTAATTGTTCTAGGTTTAATGCTCTTTCCAAGTAAGCTTCTATATTTTCGGGAGAATTTTCCTGCCTAAATGTATCATTAAATGTTTCAATACTAATCTCTTGAAGTTTGTTTAAATCTTCCAGTGTACACCTTTTTACATTAATAGTCACTTTGAGTATCGCTCCTTTATCATGATTAATAATTTCGCTTGTTCCCTTTTTTTACAAATTCCCAATCTTTTTCTATATTTTTTCTTACTCTTTGAAGAAGATTGAAAATGGTTTCTGCTTCTTCATCAGAAAATCCAGCTAATGCAACAGAATTGGAAAAATCATTTTCTCTTTTTATAAGGGGATAAAGATTATTTCCTTTCTCTGTTGGGAAGAGCTTCTTTATTTTTTTGTTATGTTGATCGTCTTTCTTTTCAATAAAACCAGCTATTTCAAGTTTTTTTATTGCTCGAGCTGCTGTTGTTCGATCTACCTTTATCAACTCAGCTAACTTTTCTTGAATAATTCCTGGATTTTCACAAATTCGCACCAGGTACAAATACTGTCCTTTTGTAAGGTTATATTCTTTAAATTCTATATTACTTATTGAATCTAATGCCCTTGCGATCATTCCAATTTCACGAAGAATTTCCTGCATAATGAACTCCTTAGAACATGTTTTTGTTGTAAATGCAATAAAAAAGGCGTATATTTAAATTATCCTAAATTTGTTGTATTTGCAACAAAAATATTTAATAAGAGGTAAGTAAATAAAATGAAATACTTTTTTTATGTATTAGGAATTTTAATATTAACCCTTGGTATTTTTTTCACTATACAATCAGATCTTGGAACTTCCCCTTTTGATGCACTTTTGGTAGGCCTGTCCCGATATGTGGGGCTTACTGTGGGAAGTTGGGAAATAATAATAGCTTCAATATTGATATGTTGTAATTCGTTATTAAAAAGACAAAGACCAGAAGTGTTAGGTATGGTAACAGCATTTATAACGGGGATTAGTATTGATATGTGGCTTTATTTATTGCATAAATTGATAACACCCGAACTATGGTACAGCAAAGTTGTTTGTTTTGGAATAGGCTTAGTTGTTATAGGATTAGTTGTTATAGGATTAGTTGTTATAGGATTAGGAGCCGCAATATATTTACACACAAATTTTGCCCCGATTCCTGTTGACAGATTAACGTTAATCAAAAAAGAACTAGCGAGAACAAATATATTTTTTTCGAGAACACTCATTTACCTCGTATTCTTGGTCATGGCAATGGCTTTAAATGGACCGATTGGCGTTGGAACGTTATTAACCGTTTGTTTTGGTGGGCTGATACTTAATTACTTTATGAAATGTACTGAAAAAGTATTAGGCAGCATTTTCTCATTATGAGTTGCTTGATGAATAGGTCACGTTAAAAGTTATTAAATTTCAGGGGGAATTGCTTGAACATAAAATTTAAGGAATTGTTCCCAGATTATCAAGCCTTCTCTAACAAAGATTTTCTAATGAATAAGTTGACACATAGTATATTGAAGGAGATCTCTTATAGACTTCCAAAACTTTTAATAGAAAAAACTGGCTCTTACAAAGGATTGAGTTTAGATGGAACTTTAATAATAAAAAAGTTTGTTCTTAATCCTGAAAGGGAACTAAAATAAAATTTTTGAAAAACATAATTTTGGTTATCGATTGATGACAATCCTCAGAAACCTTGGAGATGTATAAACCAGTGGATAAGTTTGGCAGTTGATTCAGAAGAAGTTTTTTTAATACAGTTGAATTATGTCAGCAATCAGCAGAGCATAGTTTACAGGAGAGACTACATTTAACTAGAACGAATGAATTGAGAGTAAGAAAAGAATCCATAAGAGACTGTTTATATGCAATGGAGGCATTAATGAAGCATTTAACCAATGCTAATGATATTTACCAAGCAAATGAAATAATGTGTTCTGATAAGGAAATGTGGGGGCAAGGTTACATTGTAAATGAAGGGATAATACTTTGGAATATGTTTCATAACAAGTTAAAAGACATGAGAAAAGTAATTTTGATATTAATTACGTTAGCCATGATGAGTCTATTTACTTTATTGATAAAATTTTAGCTTATGTAAAATATATTTCAGCCCGTGCGAATGCAGCAAAAAGGGGATGACCTTGTTTTTTTATCGGAATTCAATATGTAAAAATAGAATTTTATATTAAAAACTAAAGGTACAACGAATCTTTTAGGGTTAAGTTGCCTTTAGTATTTATTGCAACGCTTTAATTCCACGAATTCCACGAAAAATTTTAATCATAAAAAATTATTGAAACATAAATATCACCTATACCTAGTATCCCCCTTTTTCAAAGAATCTTATTAAGCTAACGGAGTAGGTTAGGTGAATAAGAATACGGGTTGTATAATTCCAATTGAGTGGTGAATTGACTTAATACAGGCTATTAGTTTTGAATTAAAAGTCCATATTATTTGTTGGATAAGGCATTTGTCCTTTACTTTCTAAAATTCATGACAAATACCCAAGAACTTTAACCCAAACATGCATATGCTCTAATGTAAAATGAAATGAGGAGGATGAATGAATTATGATTAATGCCTATGATGAAAGGGTTGGTTTAGGTGGACCAGGCTCAGGTTTTGGTTTTGCACCAGGACTTGGTTTTGGAGCTCCAGGCTATCCGCATCCGCACCCACACTACCCGTATTACCATCATCACTACCCGTATTACCATCATCATTACCCGTACTATCATCATCACTATCCATACCACCACTACCCTTATTAAAATTTACAGATAAAAAAGTCCAAATAAGAAATTCAACTTCTATGAAACAGGAGGTTCTACAAAAGTAGAATGGCCTGTTTCATGTTGGGAAGGTGAAAGTTTTTGATTTAGGGCAGAAGGATACCGCATAAAAATGACAATATGTTCAGACACTCTTAATTTTTAAGATTTAAAAATTCGATAATATCTTTAACATGTTGCTCCTTTTTATAGCTTCTGTATAAGTTACGGATAATCGAACAGGGTCACCAAAAAAGTATCTTTCATACTGGGTTTGCCTTGTACCGAAGGAACTCATTGTAAGATCCCATGCCAAACGAAATAGTTTCACACGATCCAAAGCATTCATACCATCTGCTTGAAGATATTGGTCGAGCTCTGGTCTAATTTCAGAATCAAAGGCGTTTTCTGTTGGTAAAGAAATCATTCCGCTTGCACCAATGATCAGTATAATTTCGCTGAAACTGGGATAAATCTTCGGAAAAATGTTACCTGGCGACTTGTAATGGTATCATGCTTGGACGCATATATCCCCATTGATCTAATTCAGCATCATTTTCTGCCTTTTCTAAGAGTGCTTTCATGGTTTCAAGACCAATGATGATTTCGGACAGTTTTTCATGAATATGTTGATATTCCCCAACATTAATCGTATCGACAAGTAGTTTTGCCCGGTTTTTACAATTTGTCTGGTTACCACTTGATGATAGGCGAATTGGTAAAAAGAGCTTTCAGCCAGAAAATCGGTTGCTGCCTCTACGTTGTCGTAATAAAATACACGATCCCATGGTACCAATACATTGTCAAATACAACAATGGAATCCATTTCTTCATATCTTGAACTTAAGGGATAATTAAAAGAAGATTCTCCCCCGACAAAAGATTCTTTGCAGAAAAATTTTAATCCTTCCGTATTAGATGGAATGGAAAAGGCGAATGCCTCGCTAGGATAAAAAAATACTCTTGGAGCAGAAAAAAACTTCATCCGTTTAACCACCTTGAGTGGCAAGCAGACGGGCACCTTTTATCACCAATCCTTTTTCATTTCCGTTCTATTACCTTCGCAGAAATGGGCTCATTGGTGAATCCCAAATAGACTTGGGAACGATTTACTTGAGGAGTAATAAATGTATGTGTAAATGAGAGGTTGTTTTCCATAGCACTTTCGTACAAGGATTCAATATTTTCAGGGAAACAATTTTCCCTACCCTTTAAAATGGAGGCAGAGGAGGCAAAGCTCATCACTACAGTATTCATATAATCAGGACTTCTTCCCATCATTCCATGTGTGTTTCTTGCCGAGTATTCCATCATCTTTCTTCTTCTCTTTAAATCTTCTTTTGTTTTTGGCTGCAGATAGGAAATCCCAATAGGTTCTTCATTAGAATATTTACACAAAATAATACTTTTAGTAATAGTTTTTATCCAAGAAAGCAAAATTGTGAAGTATTGTACTTAAGCTAACGGGGGCGTTGATCCAAAAAGGATTAACGCTTCTTTTTGTTGAACTGTATTGAAGTAACGAAGCAGGTTAGTGCAAGAAGGAGAAGTAAGAAAAAACAGCGAATTCTTTCATTTATTGTGCAAAGCTGGGGGATAAGGGTTATGTTTGAGACCATTGGTTGGCGGTTTTACATAAATGCAAAAACTAAAGAAAAAGCCCAAAATGTAATAAAAAGAATTGAAAAAGTAACGGGCAAATTAAAAATTAGTTCATTAGAACATTATTGGAAAGACAATTCGCTCTTTGAAGTTTATTGTAATTCTTCGTTTCAGGTGTGTGAACCTGAAAAAGCAATATTCGAAGTTCTTGTTTTGGTTAATCAAATAGGACACGATATACAAGTTGTCGGTCCCCTATTGAATGAAAATGAACAAGTGGAATTTTCAGGTTATGGTTCAAGATCATCTATCGTTGGGCTAGACTGGTTTCATTTTTATTTAAATAATTTCAGTTAAATTGCGTTCATATAGGCTGCTCCATATCAATTAACGGACAGATTAGTTGAAAAAATGGAAAATTAAAATCAAAGAATTTAATGAGGGAAGGTAATATGGAACAAGTAAATTTTTTTGAAAACAGTCTTTTTTACGAAAAGGCAGAGAAAGCCTTCGCATTACACAAAAAGCTAATTTTAGAACGATTGCCAGAAGCCGATATCCAGCACGTTGGGAGTACAGCAATCTCTAATACTCTCACAAAGGGTGATTTAGATATACAAGTGCGTGTTACTCCTGAACAATTCCCAATGGCTGTTCAGACACTTTCAGCCATATATGACCTCAATGAAGGTAGTGTCAAAACCGACAGCTTTAGGGCATTTAAAGACGATTCAGCCGTTCCTCCCCTCGGAGTACAATTAACTGTAATTCATTCTGAATTTGATTTCTTCTGGAAGTTCCGAGATATCTTATTAATAAATGATAGATTTCGAAAAGAATATGATGATTTAAAGAGGTATTACGAAGGAAAAGAAATGGATGAGTACAGGGAAGCAAAAAATGAATTTTTTGGAAAAATCATTCAATCCCCGGAATAAAAAAATGTAATCCTTCATCAAATAACGGGTCCTTATGTTCAATAACGGTGTTGCTGCGCGACCCCGTTTTTCTTTTTGAAGTAAACCAGCTAATAGTTTGTCAATATTTTTCAATAAAAACTTAAAATACCTCGTGCTATACTAAAAATATGCATACCAAATAACCTTCCATTAGTTCGTAGTTGGAAGGTTTT
>NZ_JBKFGJ010000032.1:0-21229 GCF_051233465.1 Neobacillus solisequens
GTCTTTCACATCGTTTTTTGTTGGTGAATTGTCGTCGAGTTCTTTACTTTTCTTTACATGTAGAGGATTCACAGCGACAAACTTTATATGATTCTCTTTAAGAATATGAGCTAGATTCACCCAATAGTGCCCGGTAGGCTCCATCCCTACGATTACTTTTTCCATGTGTTGTTCTAGTTTTAATTGATTGATCCAATCGAGAAACAGTTGAAATCCTTGCTTGGTATTATCAAAATAACAAGGGGAAACAAACTCCATTCCTCTATAGTCCTGTGCACGTGCGACATGCTTGAATTTCGCAATATCTACACCTATAATAAGAGTCTGAGAAGTGATTTGAGCAATCTTTTCATTTTGGTTATAATTCATTTCAAGACCTCCTGGTATTTGGGATTGTCCTTTTTTGCTGGCCAGCTTTAGGACTCTCTCATTCTACCAAGAGGTTCTTTTTTTGTTCAAACCTCATTTTCATTCATTACAGGAATGCTGCCCCGATAGTTGAATAAGCCTCCCTATCATTATAAAATATATACAAAAACTCGCTTGCCATTTTTAACACACATTCGCATAGCAATTAGCGTACGAATCTGCACTCTGGCGTCATCGTGCTAAAAGGGTTGGAATTTGAATTCTAAAACATCTTAAATATACAGAAAAACATATTTTATCAACAAAGAGAAGCAGTCCAATTCACTGAATTGGGCTGCTAAATTGTATGCAAATTACGTTTTTGTACTCGAAAACCGCACCCGTTACTTTCACAATAAGGCGCTTTTCTTGAATTAGAAGGCGTGTTATTGTAACGTCCCAACACATTTAAGGAGAACTTTTTAAGATGAAGTAAAGATTGTGAGGTTTTTTACTTAAACTTAAGGTGCTTTTTATTCAGTATGATGTGATCGCAAAGTCATTTATTGTTGAACGGGTGTTTAGTTGAAGGAGAAGGCATACTCAAAGAAGAGTTTGCAATAAAGAGGGAGTGGCAGTTGGTGGATAGGAAAAAGAACCATTACTTTTATATAGTCATTGGATATACAGGTACTTTATTCATTTTGATTGCTGGTCTAAGGTATATTTTAATCATAGATGATGTCATAGGACGTGGACTCATGACATTTGGACTTATTTTTATCCTAAGTAGTTTAAGATTTATGGAAACCAAATTTCTTACAGTAAAAGAAAGACGAATTGTTAATTGGT
Source organism: Neobacillus solisequens (assembly GCF_051233465.1). Classification (NCBI taxonomy): domain Bacteria; kingdom Bacillati; phylum Bacillota; class Bacilli; order Caryophanales; family Bacillaceae; genus Neobacillus; species Neobacillus solisequens. The sequence continues at coordinate 1,201 of NZ_JBKFGJ010000032.1, forward strand.
CATTCTTTAGTGTGGCGGTAATAATTATTATAATTGGTTTTACTTTTGTATAAATATCATCCTAATTGAATCATTTTCAACTACAATGAAAATAAACTTCTCTAACCTCGAAAAAAGACAATACCAAAGAGAACCCGTCTCATGTGTTAAAAAAAATTGAGAGAGCTGCAAATCATTGCTATGGATTGGTTGACTGGATTAAGGTCAGTATCAGTATTGACACATCCTAACCATTTTCATTCTCTGTGGTGAATCGCTGATTTTTTGCGATTCATGGGTGGCTAACGGGGGAGGTAACCCAAGAAGGATAAATACTTCAATTGATTCAAACTATATTTGTGTAACAGGAGGTACGTTCAATAATCATTTAGAAACGGTATAATAAAAAGAATATTCAGGCATTTAATATTCACGAGGTGAGTTAGTTATGGAAAAAACAGAATATGAATGGGTAAAACAAACAAGACAGATTTTATTAGACCAGTGTAAAGAATTGAACGAAAATGATTTTACAAAAGAATGTGGATTTGGTTTTCAAAGTATAAGAGATTCTTTAGTACATGTGGCAGGTTGTTATCATGCATGGCTTGGTTCTTTTACACTTTCAGAAACAACATCACCCCTATTAAAAAAGGAAGTAATCAATGAGATGCAGATAGGAGATATTCAACGTTATTTTCAACAAGCGGACAAATATGTAGATACTGTAATTGAACAATACTCCGATAAATTTGATGATATTATCGAAAAAGAACCTTCTTGGAAGATAGGTAGTGGAGCTATTAGAAAAACGCCACACCAATTACTAACTCATTCTATTACACATGAATTTCATCATAAAGGGCAAATTGTTGCAATGATGCGTCTACTTGGTTTTAGACCTAAAAATACAGACATATTGGGGCTACAATAGAGGGAGTTCGGAAAATAATAAAAAAATAGATATGAATAAGATAACCTTAAAAAATATTTTTAAGCTTTTTTAAGCAAATTCATGAACAAATACCTTACACTAAAGGGTTGAGAGAGCTAGAGATACCAGATCGCTGCGGTGGTCTTTTTTCTTGATGTAGTAGCTGAGCAGAATAGTTCATAAATACCTGATTCACAAATAGACAAGAACAAAACAAATTTACCTTGTGATTGATTAGATATATAGTATTGACGCATATTATATGTATACATATAATATAGATAAATACTATATGAGGAGTGTTAACCATGTGGCAATTTGAGCACACCATTACGACGAAAGCAAAAGCAGAGACGATTTGGAACCTTTATAGTGATATCTCCACTTGGACAGAGTGGGATAAGGGGATCGCAAGTGCTTGGTTGGAAGGTTCATTTGTTAAAGGGGCACGAGGTTTGTTGCAGCCAGTCGGACAGGATCCTCTCCCATTTGAATTGACGGAGGTCAATCCCCTACAAGGTTTCTCAGATGTTACGGACATCCCGAATGCAGGCATTCAAATTCATTTCACACATGTGTTAATGGAATCCGCTGGAGAGATGCAGGTTACCCATAGGGTAACAATAAGAGGGATCAACTCGGAACAATTGGGTCCCAAATTTGGGGCACATATGGTAAAAGGTATCCCATCTACAATGGAGAGGCTAGTTGCTCTAGCACTAGACAAGGAACGTCAAAATGAAGCATGATATCATGGGGAAGTCATGTCGATATTGGATTGGTGTGGTTTCTGCTTCCCATGTAAGCAGGGGAGTAGAAGGCGGTTTTGCCCAGCTTTGTCATGGGAAGGCAGCACCGTTAAGAAGGATGCAACCGGGTGATTGGCTTATCTATTATTCACCAAAAACGGATATGAAAGATGGGGATCCCCTGCAAGCATTCACCGCTATCGGTCAGGTACAGGATGATTATGTTTATGAATACCGGATGTCCGAAACATTCGTACCATTTCGTCGTAATATTCGTTATATGGAGTGTAAGGAAGCAAAGATCCGCCCCCTTTTGGAGAAGCTAAGCTTTACACGTGGCGTTAAAAATTGGGGCTACTCGTTTCGATTCGGACATTTTGAGATATTGGAGGAAGATTTTCGCGTTATTGCAGACATCATGTTAAACAGAGAGGCGAAGTATATATGAGTTCGAAATTCAATAATGCAGGGGAAAGCCCTGGCTTTATGCTATGGCAGGTGACAAATATTTGGCAGAGGGCAATGAGGAAGGCATTAGAACCATTTGAATTGACCCACCCACAATTTGTTCTCCTCTTTTCTTGCAAATGGTTAAACGAACAAAACGATCACTCAGGTATTTCACAAGTTCAATTGGCTCAGCATGTAAAGATGGATATCAATGTCACCTCACAGGTGCTAAGGACACTGGAGAAAAAAGGATACATTGAACGCAGACCTCACCCAAAGGATTCTAGAGCGAACATCATATCTGTAACCATGACTGGAGACGAGTTAGCTTCACGCGCCGTTCAAGCTGTAGAAGCAGAAGATCGTGCTTTTTTTTCAGGACTTGGTGATGAGGTAGGACATTTGAACAAACTTCTACAGCAACTGTCGCATCTTTAAGCCTTCATTGATCATCGGAGGAAAAGTATGGTCGAAGGCCCCATTGGCAATTACGCTCTACCGTGGCTACTGTTATAATAAGACCAAATAATATGAACAGAGAGTTCAATTACAATTAAGGTATAAACTCAAACATATTCTAGTAACGGCCTGAATATTTCTTCCAGTTCTATATCTTTATAATGGTATATTAGAAATATCTAAATTATCAACAGAGGGGTAATAAATATGAACCAACTGGGGACGCTATACTTTTTCTGTGGAAAAATGGGAGCAGGAAAATCAACGAAATCAAAACAATTGTCTATAAATAAACAGGCGGTACTGTTGTCTGAGGATGAATGGCTTTCATCTCTTTATCCCAATCAAATTGCATCATTTGAAGACTATCTTAAATTATCAGCGCAACTCAAGCCGATGGTGAAAAAGCATGTCCAAAACATATTAAGTGTCGGTACAGATGTAGTGATGGATTTTCCAGCTAACACTCAAAAACTACGAAAGTGGTTTTTGGATATAGCGTCCGAGATCAATGCAAGCCATCAACTAATTTTCCTAAATCTAACTAACGAGCAATGCTTACGTCAGATTGCAAAAAGGCGTATCGAAGAACCCGAAAGAGCAGCTTTTGACATGGAAACGGTGTTCATTCAGGTTACTAAATATTTTGAAGCACCTGAAGCATCCGAGGGTTTAAATATTATAGAGTTTAGTGGATAAGAATAACAAGAGTTCAACACAGCGTTATAAAACCAGAAGAAAAATTCGTTTTCCACGGTAATTAAATCTTCTTAATAAGCTGTTACATTATAAAAAAGCGTGCTTAGATTAATCTATGCACGCTTTTTGTTTAAGGGATTACAATTTCCACTGGAGAATGAGTTTCATTATAAGAAGGTGAAACCTTTAAGGTCATATTTTTAAGGAGTTGTGGAAAAACCAATCTTCGGACAATAGTTGTTTTATCGTCATTCGTAATTTCGTCGATTTTCCCATCACTCGTGCCGCCAATTGGTAATTTAACATTACTGTTAACATTAAGCATTTTAAACGAGGAATCTAATACTCCCTTTGGATAAGTTACACTATAAATGATTGCGGTAGAATATTACCTATATTGGTTCCATTGGCCTATACTTAGGCAAAAACTTATCATTTTAAAAACAAGTAGAACAAATGCTTATTTTTGCATGTCATAAGTCAAGTTTGACAACTGTTTAGATCGGTAGGGATTTAAATATATAGTATTTTTGAATTTTTTGTATATCAATTGTTTTAGAAAACGGGTTTCTCCGATAAACCTTGCTCTTTTTCCAGGCGAGATTGTGGAGTAAGGGTCGCTTTTCTTCTTGAACAAAAGGTGCAGTTCAGTTAAATAAACATACTAAAAGCGTATGTTTATCAACATACGCCTTTTAATAATTCTAACTGGTTTTAGTTACTTTCTTTTCTTTTAGCTCTGAGACATAACCAATTAAAGTGGTAATAAAATAATAAATGCCTGGAAGTACAATGAAAGTACCAATTAGTAAATAGGATAGTCTTGTACTTTTTTCTATTAATGGTGAAGAAGCAAACAAAATTCCAAGTGGCATTGTTACCCGTAAAAATAGAAGGCGGACAGAACTCAATTGTGATAAACGTACCCTAGGTGCTTTTTGTTGGAAGATAGCAGCACTTTGGGAATTATATAAGGGAAATAACACTCCCCCTAGAAGTTCGAAAGTCCATGCAAAGGGGATAGACTTAACAAAATACAATAGGATAAAAGAAAAGCCACCACCTATAAGTCCAAGATACATCGTTATATTGTTTTTAGCTAGTTTGGACAGCAACACCATCCCTAAAGCATAACCTACAGGAAACATCCCAGAAAAAATGGCGTATTCCCACGCTTGTCCATTTAACTCGCTTCGAATAAAAGGAACATTTAAAACCATCGTTGCCCCTACTGCAAACTGGACTGTTGAAGAAAGAAAAGTGAGTCTTAATAGTTCTGGAAGCTGAAAGAAGGTATGATACCCTGCCTGTAACTCTTTCCACCAGAATTTTTTCGACCAAGTTGCTACCCTTTTTGTACTTGAATAAGGGATTTGTGCAAGCGATAGATAACTGAGTAAGAACATGATGCTAGAAATAACGTAAATAACGTGTAGAGGGCAGAATAAAAGAAGCAAGGAAGTAATACCAGGGGCGATAAAGCTCATTAGTCGAATGGTTCCATCTAACAGGCTATTTGTATGAACGAGCTGTTTTTCTTCACAAATATCAGGTAAAAGTGAGAATGATAGACTAGCATATATTGGATGCAAAAGTCCTAAAATAATTTGTAGTACAACCAATCCTCCTATTATTCCTAGTTCGGTTCCACTTAGATACCCGATAAAGGGGAATAGATAGGAAACTGAACGAATTAGTTGGATATTTTTAAGCATCTTCTCTTTTATTACATGATTAAGAAATGGTGCACTTATTCCTTGCAAAATTAACGAAGGTAGGAAGTAAACAAACCAAAGAATTCCCATCCATTCTTTAGAGCCTGTGAGCTCATACAATAAAAGTCCATTTATTATCCCTCCAGCAGCACCTCCAAACTCAGAGATAATTTCGCCGATCCAGAGGGATATGAACGAATTAGAATATCTTTTTTTAATCATAATGGTTCCCCAAGATATTGATTGAGTCGTTTAGAGAATGATTGGATTTGTACAGTGTTTGCTGAATAAATACCTTTTTCTACCCGAATGAATTTAGAAGCTTTTAGCAGTGATAGTTGATGATGAAGAGTTGTTTTTGAAACATTAAATTTCGTGCTCAATTCTTGGAGGGAATAGGGTCCTTTTAAAATTTGATATAGTAACTTTAAACGTAATTCATCTCCCAGTGCTTTATGACCTTGGACAAGCTCCTGAGGAGGAATACCTGGTCCTAATAGTGCATCCTCGTTTAATGGATAAAAGAACAGCTTTGTTTCAGATGTCCTTAATTCCAGAACCCAAGGGCGATAGGATACATGGGGTATAAGTTTTACGTGCCAAACAGATGGTTCAGGGAAATATTTTGTTCCACCCGTAATACGTTCAATTTCTTCTACTGGTTTAGAAACATCAATAATATTGTACTTCTTTTCTTCAATAGATAGGGCTTGCAGCCATATCCCCCAATCCTCAAATTTACTAATCCAATTCCACCATTCAGAAATTGTATCATTTAACAATCCAATTATCTCGGCACGTTCTTTTTGCACTAAAGAAAGGACATAACCACGAAGATATTCATGGTCGTTAAAATTAGCTGCAAACTGAATAAAGGAGTTTGTATTCTTATAATTGTTAGCTATCTTCTTTCTTACAGTCTCATTAGTTCTGTCCTTATAGGGTAATAATGCTTCATAAAACAGTTCTGGTTCCATTTCATAGATTCCATTCGAAAAATCTTGAATATTAGAAGAGCAAAGTTTATGTTGTAACATCAGTAAGCCGTACCATAAATTTGTCTGTTCGATTTCCTTTAAATTGCTTACTAATTTTGCTGACATATTGGATTGATGCTTTAACCACCTTTCATCATGCTCAAAAGTATGACGAAGCTTGCTGTGAGTATATGCAGCTATACCTAATACAGCCTCCCAAACAGGTGAAGACTCAACGGATATATGTAACTTCTCTTGCGATAATGGTGAATAAATGTGTTGCAAAGTAATCCCTCCTTAGATACTTATATTCTATATTATTCGAATTTAAAATTCTATATTATTTGAATTTTTTTACTAATAATTTATAAGTGAGTATTTGATAGGGGCTCTTGTTCAACTAAAGGGTCCTTTATGCGGCAGTCTTCTTTTTTTATTGAACTACCATGAAAATAAACTTCTCTAACCTCGAAAAAAGACAATACCAAAGAGAACCCGTCTCATGTGTTAAAAAAAAATTGAGAGAGCTGCAAATCATTGCTATGGATTGGTTGACTGGATTAAGGTCAGTATCAGTATTGACACATCCTAACCATTTTCATTCTCTGTGGTGAATCGCTGATTTTTTGCGATTCATGGGTGGCTAACGGGCAGGTTATTTCAAGAAGAAACTGGTAAAATATGCTATCATTTTTATATAGGAAATTGATAAATAAAGTAGGTGTTTTCCAAGTGGAAATTTATTCAATAACTAATTTTGAAGAATTAAAAAACCTATATTTTCACGATGATGAACTTCAAAATATAGTGGTTAATTATATGAATAAAGAAATACGATTACACTTAATAAAAACAGGAACTCAAGATACAAAACCAAAGGAAATTGGGTTGGTCTTTACAGGGGGATACGATTTACACATTCCAATGGAAGAACCGTGGGGAAGTGGTTTTTATGTTAATTCAATTGAATTTAATAAACACTCAGATAAACAGATAAAAACTAAAATACTGTTGAACTCTGGAGACGAGATAACTTGTATAGCTGAAGCAATAAAAATAGAGTAATATTATTCAGCTAACGGGTGCGTTAATCCAGGAAGGATTAACGCCCTTTTTGTTGATTTTCTTATTGAACAAACGAAGCAGGTTAGTTCAACAACCATATAAAATATAGATTGTGAAAAGGGCTTTTAAGAGGAGGAATTTTGTGCAAAATAATTTAGCTTTTCATATTCCAACTTATACAGACGATGATTCGACCTTTCCCAAACCAGTAAATAGAAGTTATGATTATTGGGTTCATTTAATAAAATACTTTTTATTTAAATCTGATACGATTGAAGTGCATTGTTGGAATGAAGAAATTGACACAATTGATGAAATTAAAAAACTCAACTCATTTGAGATGTTTCAGGAAGAAAATATTACTGTCTTTAAGGGAATGAAAACCTCAATTATTTCAGCTTATCTATCGAATGACAATATTAATAATATTGGAGAGTTCAAATGGTTTACAGTTAATTTAGATAAAGGTACAGTGCCAGTATTTCATTCAGGTCATTGGGGAACTGAATTCTTTGTTCCTAATGCTATGGAAAAAGATGTTGAACTTATTAAAAATGTAATTCCAGCCGAAACTAGTTTTCATAATTATTAATACATTCTTTTTTTACTAAATGCGGCATTTGCAGAAGAAACTGGGTGCGGTTTTCGAGGATTTTCTTATTGAAGTAACGGGCAGGTTAATTTAGGAAGGAAAAAACAAATGATTTGTTGAAGTAATGCCTTTAAAAAACGTAAGGGGGGAAAGATTTGCTAATACATAAAATTGATGACCAAGTTTCCTTGAAATTGTTCAATATGGATGATGCAGAGGAATTTTTTAATTTAATTATAAGTTCAAAGGAATATCTAAAAAAATGGCTTAGCTGGCTTAATAGCATAAAAGAAGTCAAAGACACTGTGGAAACGATTAAATCTCGACTGGGAGAAATCGAAGAAACTGGGGGGTATCCCAAATCAGTTCTTATCCTTTATGAAGGAGAAATTGCAGGTACTATAGGGTTTAACCATTTAAATAAGACAAATCGAATTGGGGTCATTGGTTATTGGCTTGGTGAAGAATTTCAGGGGAAAGGTATTATGACAAGAGCATTCAAGGCTTTTATTAACTATGGCTTTAAAGAACTTAGGCTTAACCGAATTGAGGTCAGAGTGGCGGTTGAGAATAAAAAAAGTAGGGCATTACCTGAAAGATTAGGATTTACTGAAGAAGGAATAGTAAGACAAGCAGAATGGTTATATGACCATTATGTTGACCACATTATTTATGGACTTTTGGCAGAGGAATGGACTTAAACCTTCTTCAGCTAACGGGTACAAGAGTCGTAGCTACGGCTCTTTTTCTTGTTCCACTAACGGGGCAGTATAGTTCAAGAAGGAAATTTCTTGCTTAAAGGGAATATATAACGATAAACACAATTAGTACAGGGATGTGGGGAACTTGGATTGGAAATCTTTTTTTACAAAAGACGTTAAAGAATACATTAAATTAAAGAAAATTCTAGAGGAATTATTCCATTTAAACAAAGAGATTCCTGACCAAGTTTTTCAAAGAGGGTTTAACAATTACCTTTTTGAACAGTTCGATTTTATTATGAGTGAAGAATTTTGGACTACTATCCGTGATTTAGCAGAAAAATCAAATGATGATTTTGTAGTATTGGCTGTTTTAAACCCACACCCAATGGATTATTATTACAAGGAATTTGGTTATTTTAACTGGCTGAAGTTGCCTATCGATATCAGTAGTGTTGAATTTTTAAATATTTTGAATGAGGGTCCACCAAACTACGAAGCAGATGCGATTTTTATTAATTCGTTTATTATTGCGTTGTTCTCTCCATCTAAAAAATGGGGAATATGGGCAGATAGAAATTACGAAATAGCTATAATTGCTTCTGATAAGGAAATAAACATAAATTTATTACCAATTCTTGATACCTGGGTTCCAGTTGAAGACAATGTAGTAATGGATTGGACAAGGTTTTCATTTAGACATTATAAGGTTCCTAAATCGTTTTCAAAAAAGCTGAGAATGAATTACTCCAACCTCAACAAGAACAGTAAAGATGGTAGCTAAGTAAATGCATTTCTTCTTCAACTACCATGAAAATAAACTTCTCTAACCTCGAAAAAAGACAATACCAAAGAGAACCCGTCTCATGTGTTAAAAAAAATTGAGAGAGCTGCAAATCATTGCTATGGATTGGTTGACTGGATTAAGGTCAGTATCAGTATTGACACATCCTAACCATTTTCATTCTCTGTGGTGAATCGCTGATTTTTTGCGATTCATGGGTGGCTAATGGGGCAGGTTAGTTTAAAAAGGGATGGCATAAAATGTTAGGTAATTAGGTGGTCAAAAAAGGGATTTCTCCTTTAATTGTTGAAATTATATTTATTCGATGAAAAGGTGTGATTTATATGAGTTTAGTAAATAAGAACAATGTTTTACAATTTTTATTTTGGTTACTTCTCATATTTTCCGTAATTGCACAAATATCGGACCAACTCATAGTGTTGTTAGTCCCGAATAATGTTTCCATATGGGATGAAAGATTGTGGTTTACATTAGTACCAGTGTTGGTTAACTTATTACTAATAATTTTCATTAATAAAAAATCTATAGTTAAGCCTTTCATTTCTCATTTATTTTTTACCCTTAATACCTTTTTGGTTCTATATTATTTTTATTATCAATTTATTTGGGATGTTGGAGAATGGAAGTTATTTTAGAAATTTTATAGTTTTGGAATTATGATAATGATTCAGCTAACGGGTGCTTTAGTTCAATAACAAGTAATTAAGGAACGCACATATTATATCATCTAATACGTGCGTTCCTTTTATTATGTTTTTACGTTATTTACCCTAGATATAATATTATGCTTTTGTATCTACTTCATTTCTTTTCAAAATCATTTCTTTATATGAAGTAATTTTATGTTCTAACATTTTATTCGTTTCTTTCAGTGTCTTTAACTGGTTTTCGATGGAATTTTTATGATCTTCTAATAGTTTTAATCGATTAATTGCTGTATGTTCTCCTTCAGTATACAAGAAGGCATACTCTTTGATTTTTGTGATCGGCATTTGCGTCTCTTTTAATTTTAAAACAAATTTTAGCCATTGAAGATGCGATTCAGTATATTTTCTTTCTCCATTTTCATTCCGATCTGGAAGAATGATATTCTCTTTTTCATAGTAACGTAATGTATGTGTGCTAACTCCTACTAGTTGTGCCACTTCGCCAATTGTATACATAAAACCCTCCATTTTTAACCAATGCTAAACAAGTGTAAAAAATAGGTTTGACTTAGAGTTTACTCTAACCACTATAATAAATCCATAAAAGTTAACAATCAATTTTTTTTAGTATAACAAAATATTAGGAGGCAATAAAATGAAAAAATATACAGTTATTACAGGTGCAAGTTCTGGTATTGGTTATGAAACAGCTATTGCTTTTGCTGCCCGCGGTAAAAATTTAGTCATTGTGGCACGTAGAACTGAGGAGCTTGAAAAACTAAAAACAGAGATCGTGAAAGTAAATGCAGAATTAGATGTCGTTATAAAAACAGTTGATTTATCAAATACGAAAAATGCTTATACATTATATGAAGATTTAGAGGGATATGAAATTGAAACGTGGATTAATAACGCAGGATTTGGTAATTTTGCATCAGTTGGAGATCAAAATTTAACTAAAATTGAGACAATGCTTAATTTAAATATCGAGGCTTTAACTATTTTAACTTCTCTTTATGTGCGTGACTATTCATCAGTTGAAGGAACACAATTAATTAACGTTTCATCAGGTGGGGGTTATACGATTATTGGAAATGCAATCACATACTGTGCTTCTAAATTCTATGTAAGTGCCTTTACTGAAGGGCTTGCACATGAATTAAAAGAAAAAGGTGCAAGCATGCAAGCAAAAGTATTAGCTCCTGCTGCAACTGAAACTGAATTTGCAAAAGTATCGAATGATTTAGAAGAAAATGTTAAGTTTGAAGGACTTCTTCCTAAATACCATACAGCCAAAGAAATGGCTGGATTTATGCTTGATCTTTACGATAGCGAAAAAGTAGTTGGAATTGTAGATGGTCTTACTTATGAATTTCAATTAAAAGATCCAATTTATCCTTATGCAGTAAGAATGAGAAGCTAATAAGGTTGATTTATCATCGTGATTCTAAAATTTCTGGATTATTATCCTTATAATTTTACGTATATAAAAAAATTTTTTACTAATTGTAATATCCTATTAAAAAGAGGTTCTTCCATAAGGAGAACCTTTCATATATTTGTTCAACTACCATGAAAATAAGTTTCCTCAAGATTAGTAAAATGACAATACTTAAGAAGACCCTTCTCAATCGTTAAAAAAAAAGAGGAGAGCGTTAATTAATAAGTCTATGAATTGGTTGACTGGATCAAAATCAGTATCAGTATTGACACTTCTTTACCATTTTCATTCTCTGTGGTGAAGCGCTGATTTTGCGCTTCATGGATGGCTAACGGGGCAGGATAGTGGAAGAAGGAATTTGATTTTTTATGTAATAAATCTAAGCCCTAAGACTGACATTGATTACAACTACAGGTTTATTGATAAAGTACTTTAATAAATGTTAAAATTTTCTATATAATAAGTGATTGTAATCTATGGGAGGGGTATATATGAAAAAAGTTTATTTGACGGTTATATTTGTTTTAAGCATATCAATACTTTTAATAGGGTGTAGCAAAGAACAAGAGAACAAAAAAGAAGATTTCGGGCTTGAGAAGGTCCAAAAAATAGAAATGTTGTCAGTCGAAAATCCAGAATCGGTTTTAAGTATCATCGATAATAAAGATGATATAACTGACTTTGTTAATAAACTTAAGATTCAAAAATGGAGTAATGAGGATATTCCTTCTAATGCAACAAAAAGCAGTATTTATAAAATGTATCAAGAAGATACAGTCAAACTTGGAGAGAATAACAAAAATGAAAAGGATCTTAAACAAATAGCTACAATAACTACTTATAAAGAGAGTCCTTATATCAAATTTGAAACCAAAAAACTAATCTTTAGTTTTAAAGTTCCAAAAGATGTAGCAGAATACCTTTCTAGTAAGGAGAAATAAAGATATTTCCTTACTAGAATTTTTTCTGTTATTATTACTAATTAAACAAGTTGAAAGTTTGTGAATAAATACACTTAAACTATAGGGTGCTTTACTTCAATAACGTTATTCAGCAATCGGGCGCTTTCCTTGAGTAAAGAAAGCGTCTTTTTTCTTGTATTGCAAGTGTTCTCATGGTTCGGTAAATTTTCTATTATCTGCGATCACGGAATAACCTACGTATGAATAATCCTCTCCTTGAACATAATTGAATCTAGATTAATTGATTTAAACAGTAGGAGAGTGAAAGAATAATGTTATTATCAGAAGCGTGGGAAAAGTATCAACAAGATAAAAAAATTGAGGGATATTCGCCACTTACATTAAAAACATATTGTTTTCAATACAACTTATTATTGCGATTTTTCGGCGATATTGACATGAGTGATTTAACTACTAAGAAACTAAAAGAATATTTAGTACAGGCAGGAGATCATTTAAAGCCTTCTAGTTTAGGACACAGGGTTCGCTTTATTAAATCACTATTCAAATGGACACATGAAAAAGGCTATATTCCGAAAAATCCGGCTGCGAAATTAAAAGAGCCGAAATTAGGTAAAAGAATCCCAAAATTCCTATGTGAACTAGAGATTGAACATCTTAGAGAAGCTTGTCATTCAACGATGGAAAATGCACTATTTGAGTTTATGTATTCGACCGGCTGCCGTATTGGAGAAGTTGTAAAATTAAATCGAGACGATATTAATTTTCGGACGAATTCAGTCATTGTACATGGTAAAGGTGATAAAGAAAGGGAAGTATACTTTAATACCCGTTGTTCTATTTGGTTAAAAAGATATTTGGATGAAAGAGATGATAAAGATACTAGTTTATTTATTACGGAAAGAAGGCCAAAAAGGCGTATGAGTATTGATAACCTGAGATATATAATCAAACGCATATCAAATCGAGCTGGGATAAAAAAGAGTATTCATCCTCATCAACTACGACACAGCTATGCTACTCATTTGATTAATAACGGTGCGCCACTAGAAGTGATCCAAAGCTTACTTGGTCATGAAAAGAGTGAGACCACAAAAATATATGCTCAGCTAAGTGGCAAATTGAGACATGATTTTTATAGTAAATATTTTTGAAAACTATACAATTTAAACTTAATCGAAATGGAGATGCGCTTATAGAGGCGTGTTTTTTTTGTTATCGGGCCAGATTGTTGAATAGGGGTCTACAAGAATGCAAAATATCCTTCGAATAATAAGCCTTTGAGAGAGGCAATGGTTAGCTGAGCATGATACAATGAATTTGAAAATCTTGTCAAAAAATTGATGAATTGCTAATTTAAGGAGGGAATGGAATGTTTACATCAGTAAATGATTTCTTAAACGAATGGAAACAAGAAGCAGCTGTTACCCAAAAAGTGCTGGATGTGCTGACGGATGAATCGTTGAATCAGGAGGTTTCTCCAGGGTTATACAGCATTGGAAGCTTGGCTTGGCACATTACTGGAGCAGCTTACTACTTTCCTTCACAGGTTGGATTAAAATTTGAGATTCCTGATCTTCAAAAAGAGGCACCGACATCAGCTGCTGAAATCAGCGAGACCTATAAAACTGTAAGTCAGCGGTTAACACAAGCATTTTCTGAACAGATTTCAGATGAAAAAATGAACAAAGTGGTGAATCTATTTGGAATGGACATGCCAGTTCAAGCTGTTTTTCGTCTGCTAATTCAACATCAGGCTCATCATCGTGGACAATTGACTGTCCTTATGAGACAAGCCGACTTGAAAGTTCCTGGCGTATATGGTCCTAGCAAAGAAGAATGGGAAGCAATGAATGCTCAAAAGAGCTGATATCGTTGATATAAAAAAGGCCGGCGCCTGCCTGTTTATTGTACAAAAATTTCTCTAGGAGGTAATAAAAAGTGGCATTCACATCCAAAAATATCTTTATCAATTTATCAGTAAAAGACGTGAATAAGTCCACCAATTTTTTCAAGGAGCTAGGTTTTGAGTTCAACCCACAATTCTCCGATGAGACCACATCTTGTATGATCATCAGTGACAACATTTTTGCTATGATAATGATTGAAGAACGTTTCAAAGGATTTAGTAAGAAGGAAATTGTGGATACTACTACTTCTGCCGAAGCAATTCTCAGCTTTTCAGCTGAAAGTCGGGATCAAGTGGATGAGATAGTAAATAAGGCATTGTCATTTGGTGGTAAAGCTTTTAGTGGGCCTCAAGATCATGGTTTTATGTATATATGGGGGTTTCAGGATTTAGACGGTCATTTATGGGAAGTTGCTTATATGGATGAAAGTGCAATTAATCAAGAATAAACTTTAAGGTTTAAAGTCGAATTAAGCTTAATATTCTAAGGGATGATGCCTTAAAAGGTATCATCTTTTTATTTATTTTTTATCAGATTAGAATATGTGAAGTAATGGACTTAAGTAAAGGGGGCTTGACTTGAATAAGATTTAAGCAATGACCTTCCACAATCGGGCGCTTTTCTGTAATAGGAAAAGTGCTTTTTCATTATAGGGCCATATTCTAGAATAAAGCGATTGCTCAAATCACGGAATATTGAAATCTAATTTGTTAATTATAGTACCCCTTTCATTTTTGAATCTATTCAAAGTATAATTTTCTAAGAGGAGTAGAGACGTTTGAAAAAGGAACAAGCCGTTTTTGAGCAAGTTAGTTTGAAAAATCGAATCCATCCACACATTATACATAACTAATATGTATCAACCTCTATTTTATATGACTTTCTACGAAATAGGTCTTGATAAATTTTTCAAACCAATAACAGCCCCCAAAATACGATGGGAAAGAAGCCTCTTATCGTATTTTTCGTCTCCAAAATCTATTCGTTGAACCATACAAAAAGTTGTTCCCATCTAAACTAAAATTATGTTATTTTGGATTTAAATTTTCATAAATAATCATATTAGTAATATTGAGTTCATTTTCCGTTCATAATCCGTACGTACAATAAAGACACACAAAATGAAGAAGCAAAAAAGCTCAACATGATCGTAAGGAGGAAAAATGATGTTACTATATGCCATTATATTTATTTCATTGGCACTTGTTTTTTATACAGTTGGGGTATGGAGTGAGAAAATTCAAGGGGGATTAAAGAACTGGCATGTTATCATTTTTTGGCTTGGACTGGTATGTGATACTTCTGGAACAACTATTATGAGTAAAATTGCTCAAGGAGGCTTTTTATTTAGTTTTCATGGAATAACAGGCTTACTTGCTATTTTATTAATGTTATTCCATGTCATTTGGGCAACACTAGTTATAGCAAGAAAAGACAAAGCAATGATAAATAACTTTCACAAATTCAGTATTCTTGTCTGGCTCATTTGGCTGATTCCATATATTTCAGGTATGATTTTTGGAATGACAAGATAATATTCCAAAAATAAATCTGATCGCTCAAGTTTAAGAGAACTAATAAGCTCAAAAACACTAGATTTATTATAACTAGTGTCCTTGAGCTTTTTTGCTTAATAACTGGGCCTTTGCCAAATTTGTCCTAATGATTAAAAAAGGACATATGGGTAGTGAGTTAATCGTGTTTCTAACATGACTATGCCGTTAATTTCAATTCTCTAAAAATGGACATTAAAGGTTTTTGATTTAAAGCTTGATAGTAGGCATATACAATGAGTTGACCTAGTGAATCCTTATGTAGATTTGAAAAAAAGGCGCGACGTTTTAAAAAGTTGCGAAGCTTTACCCCTTTGGATATGGTTTTTCTAAAGGTGTGTTTTTATAGTGAAAAGGAAAAAACAGCTGAATTGAAAGAGCAATTAAGGAACTGTTGAGTGACAATAAGTTGTTCTGTTAAAGGGCGCTTTTCTGTAATAGGGAAAGTGCTTTTTTTCATTATAGGGCCATTTAATTGAATAACGCATCTTGAGAAAATTATTTTCTGTGAAGAGTTTGTGAGAATTTTCACTTGAACTAACGGGGCAGGTTTGTTGAAGAGGAAAATTATTAATTACTACACACTCTAAAAATATTAAATGGTAAAATTTATATAAAACTTATGAGGAGGGTTATGAAAAAAATTATTATTGATGGAGTATTTATTTTTATTATTTCCTTGTTTGTTATATGGATGGCTTGTAATTTAACCAATGCTTCTTTAGATACAACTTACATCATTTATTTTCTAATCGCAGTTTTATTTCAAACATCTGTAATAATAGCCCTTCTTATATATTTACTCAAAAAAACTCACAAGCTTAGAGGATATTAGTCAAAAGAAGGAGTACGAAAGGCATCGCATTTTCCTTGTACGACTAACGAAGCAGTTAAAGAAGACACACTTAAACAATGTGAGTAGTTTGATAATACTATAATAATTAAACAAGTATTCTGAACTCGTTGAATGAGCAACAATACTTTGGTTTTTGGTCAAATATATAACTTTCAAGTAAACTTAATAAATACTAATAGGTGGCTAAATGTTTTTGTTGTGATTCTTTATTTTGAAAATGAACGATTTTTCCCAGTTAGTCGTATTACATATAGATTATTATTGTATGGAGTAGATCTCATGGATGAAAAGGATTTAATTCGAAAGGCGAAAAAAGGAGATACATTGGCGCTTTCGAAACTGCTACAACAGAATTATTCGTTCCTCGTAAAGTATTTAATGAAAGTTACCCTTCATCCACAAATCGCAGAAGATTTAACACAAGAGACGATGATGAAGTGTATTGAAAAAATCCAACTGTATAATGGCGAATCCAAGTTTTCCTCATGGCTCATCACAATCGCAACGAACCTTTTCATCGATCAACAGCGTAGAAAGAAGCGGGAGAAAAACTGGCTAGAGCAGGAACAAGTGGTTCGAAAAATGAAATGGAATGCAGCCAATATGAACGAAGAATGGACAGATGTACTTGATGTACTTGCCCAAATTAATGAAGAAATACGTATGCCAATCGTGTTAAAGCATTATTTCGGATATTCATATGAGGAAATTGGAAAAATGATGGGTATTGCAGAAGGAACAGTAAAATCTCGAGTTTCAAATGGTCTAAAAAGTGTACGAAAGGAGTTGGCTGAACTTGAAGGAGTATGATTCTAAAAATAGTAATTCTATGTTGGATGATGAAGATGAATTAACGGTTAAGCAATTAATAGATGGTTTAGAAAAACTGGATCAATGGAATCCAGTATCTACTCCAAACTTACAATGGTTTCAACAGAATGTTGAATTGGAGAAAAAAAGAATACGAAAAAAACAATGGAAAGACCTCCTCACGTTTATCTCTGTTGCAGTATTTGTGCTTTCAGTTGTGATTGCTGTCGTTTATCGTCAGCCAATTCTTTTTCTTTATTTTCAGCTTGTGGGGATTATCTTACTGCCCTTAGCTCTTAACAAAACTAGAAAGAAGGTCAGTAATGAATGAACTCAAACGAACTAAGTAGCATACCGCTTTGGTTATGGGTCGTGATTGCATTCATTCTGATTTGCCAGAGCTCATGGATGTTTTGGGATGCGCGGAAGAGGGGACACAATGCTTGGCTATGGGGCTTTTTAGGCCTTATTCAATTTCCAACGTATCTTATTATATATCTTATTTTTGCAAGAAAAATATTTAAAAGAAAGGTCTCAGGATCAAATTCCTGAGATTTTTTTTATTTATTTCGTGAGTGAACGATTAGGCGAACGTAATCGTATTAAGGGTAAATAAACAATTTGGAGGAGAAAAAAATGAATGAACTGTTAGATGGAATCCCATGGGGAGCGATTGCGCCAATTCTTGTCTTACATTTAATTCTTATGATTACCGCATTAGTTTCTTGTATTAGAGAAGAAAAAACGAACGGACCAAAATGGTTGTGGATCCTTATTATTCTCATTATCAACATAATAGGACCAGTGCTTTATTTCGTTGTTGGAAGGAGAAATGATTAATGGAGTTATTAAAGGCAAGCGATTTAGTAAAAAGATTTGGAAATACGAATGCTGTTAAAGGAGTCAATTTTCATATTGAAGAAGGCAGGTGCGTTTCATTACTTGGACCAAATGGAGCAGGAAAAACAACGACATTAAAAATGCTATCCGGATTGTTGGAACCGACTTCAGGTAGTATTGATTTTAAAGGGGAAAAAGCAAAGGATTTAAGGCAGTTTATTGGGTATTTACCTCAATATCCTGCTTTCTATAATTGGATGAGCGGAAAGGAGTTTCTTGTTTTCGCAGGACAATTAGCAAAGCTGAATCGTAAAGAAGCAGAAAAAAGAAGTGAAGAATTACTTGAACGAGTGAGCCTAACGAATGCGAAGAAAAGAAAAATAGGGGGTTATTCTGGTGGAATGAAGCAGCGCCTCGGATTGGCACAGGCACTAATTCATCGTCCGAAATTACTTATTTTAGATGAGCCTGTTTCAGCACTCGATCCACTTGGGAGACGGGAAGTGTTGGACATGATGAGAGAGATTAAAGAGGAAACAACAATTCTCTTCTCAACTCATGTCCTTCATGATGCAGAAGAAATAAGTGACGACATTCTTATCATACATGAGGGGGAAATTGCGATATCAGGTAGCCTGGAAAGTGTAATGGAAGAGTATCGACAACCTATTTTACAAATTGAATTCGAATCACAGGCTGCCGATTGGCTAAAGAGCATAGCGAGTTATAGCTTTGTATCTGAAGTAAACATTCAAGGTAATAAAACCAGCATCGTATTAAAAGATATGGTAAATGGGAAGCAAACATTATTAAAAGATATCGTGGATAGAAAACTTCCGATTCGTAAGTTCGAGATTTCTCAAACAACATTAGAAGATTTATTTATGAAGGTGGTGAAGGCATGACACAATGGACTGTTCTTTATCGAAAAGAAATGACGGAAATGGCGCGAAATTATAAAATTTTATGGATTCCAATTGTCTTTATTTTGCTAGGTGTCATGCAGCCGGTTAGTTCGTATTATATGCCGGAAATTTTGGACACTTTTGGCGGTCTTCCAGAAGGTACAATCCTTGAAATGCCTACTCCAACTGGGGCAGAAGTATTAATGAATGTTCTATCTAATTATGGGATGCTTGGTGTACTTATTCTTGTTTTGAGTGCAATGGGTGTCGTTTCCGCAGAAAGACAGAGTGGAGTAGCAGGTATGGTCATGATTAAACCAGTTCCTTATTCCTCGTATATATTATCGAAATGGGCTGGATTACTTACAATTACACTCATTTCATTGTTTATCGGATATGTAGCTTCTTGGTATTATACGAGTTTACTCATTGAAACAGTCGCTTTTGAGCGCATTTTTCAAAGTGTATTGATCTACAGCATATGGTTAGTTTTTGTTGTTACATTGACGCTCTTTTTTAGTACGATAATGAAAGGAAATGGCAGTGTTGCTTTTGTTACAATTTTTGTGGTCTTTGCCATTTCGACGGTTACATCCATTCTAGGAAAGTATATGAAATGGAGTCCGGCTACAATGACTGAGCACACAGGACAGGTCTTGTTGTCAGGAGAAATAGATTCTAGTTTCTGGCTAGCCTTTATTACAACTATTGCTATTATCATCGTCGTTCTCATCTCATCCATACAAATCTTTAAGCAAAAAGAGCTATTGGAATAAAAAAGGTATCCTACCGTGTGTATTCTTTTTTTATAAAGTTTATGAAACACTTCACTTAAACTATAGGGTGCATTACTGGAACAACGGTAATGGCTTTTCTTATTGAACTAACGTAGCAGGTTTGTTCAAGAAGGCATTAGGTTAAAAGGAGGAATATTTCTGAAAAAGTTTCGTGGGAAAAAGAGGTATTTTCGTAATATATGGCGGCAAGTAAATAATATTAATTTGGAACTTGATAATGAG
>NZ_JBKFGJ010000033.1:0-15111 GCF_051233465.1 Neobacillus solisequens
GGTCGATCCCCACGGGCAGTTACGTTCTACCCTGGCTACTGATATAATAAGACCAAAATAAATAAGGTCAACCAGAAATTTTTAGCATTCTGGCTAACCTTATAATACGAACGGGGCAGGTTAGGACAATAAATAGAAAGCAACTGAGTGTAAATATATCTTTACATTCAGTTGTTATTTTTTTATAATCAATGTAAAGATATCTTTACTCCTTACTTTGGAGGGTTATTAATGAAAGTGATAAATCATATCCGGGATATAAGAATAAAAAAGGGTATAACACAGGTGAAAATGGCTGAAGATTTACAAATTACACGTCAAACGGTGAATGCGATTGAGAAGAATAAATATAATCCCAGTCTAGAGTTGGCTTTAAAATTAATAGAATATTTTGATGTACCAATTGAGGAATTGTTTTATTTAGAAAGATCAAAGGGTGATGATGGTGAATAATAAAATCATATTTATACTTATTTCTGCATTTATAATTGGATGTGTAGGGATAGGTGGTTATTTAGGAATTTATATTATTGGGAAAGAAACTGGTGAATACAACTATGATTTGACTATTCCAATGGCAGTAGGTTCAATCTTAGGTATAATCATCTTTTTATTTTTTTCTATGTGGAATAAAAAGAGAAATGGAAATGTTCCGGAGTTTGATGAACGAAGTGTAATACTGATGAAACGTTATTTGTTGATTGTACTTTATGTTGTACTTTTTGGTAGTGGAGCTGCTTTATTAATTTTATACTCAATGGGTGTCTACTTAATTGAAACGGGTATGTTAATCGTTTGCTTGATGGTTTTATACATTATAATTGGTTTTGGAGCTTTTGTAACAAAGCGATTATAAGAAAGAATTTACAATCTTATTAAACTATTGACGATTATAGTAAGTTTGTGAAAGATTGTACTTAAAGTAACGGGTGCAATAGTGAAAAGGCAGCGGAAATATCCGTTGCCTTTTGCCATCCAATTCTAAAAATATTTTCTATAAAATTCTCTTCTAATACTCCCACTTAACTGAGCATAGATCGTAGTGGTCTCACTTTTTTTGTGCCCTAGTTAACTTTGAATAACATCAATGGGAGCTCCATTGTTCAATAGGTGTGTGGCATAGCTGTGGCGTAGTTGGTGTGGATGAATTTCTTTGTTGATCACTGCCCGAATGGAAATTCGTTTTATGATGTACCTCATCTGTCCAATACTCCAATACTATTCTATGTGGGTGCCGTTCAGTAACAAAAATAGCTGGGTCTTTATCCTGGCGAAGGTCTAAGTATCGTTTCAGCCAGATTTCACAGCGTATATTAAAGTAGACTTCCCTTTCCTTATCTCCCTTACCAAGGACTATCGCGGAACGATTTGACCAATTAATACAATTCTTTTCAAGCAAAACAATTTCTCCTATTCTACAACCAGTCGAAAACATAAATTCGAATAATGCCTTTTCCATAGGAGTGGAACACGCTTCCCTCAAATGTTCAATTTCTCTCTCCGTTAAGAATTTAGGAATTCGTTTTCCTTGTTTAGGTTCTTTGATTTTCGCTGCTGTGTTTTTGAGAATATGTCCTTCCTCGTGTGACCAACGGAATATAGATTTAATGAATCGAATCCGATGAGCTAAACTTGATGGCTTTAGGTGTTCACTGGATTTTGCTAAATATTCCTTTAACCGATCAGTCGTCACAGATTCAATATTTACAAACTATCTGAGCAGTTTAGTTCAAGAAGAAAAACTGATAAAATAACAACAAAGCAAATCTAAAAAGGTGTTGTTATATTTGGAACAATTGAGAATGTATAAAATTTCTTTGTATCCAATATTCGCTTTAATGTTTATTGGTGGAATAATGTTTTTTTCATTTTGTTTTATGGGATTACTAGACATTCTCTCAAATATATTCTACTCAATTGTTGGGATGTTTTTTTCATTGTTATTTTTAGGGTATTCGATTTATCTCTTAAGAAAAAGAAGACAGGGTAAGGGATTTTTTTGGGATAATGAAGGAATTGTAATAGACTTACGAGGAAATATAGTCTATTGGGAAGAGATTGAAAGTATTCAATATTCCAATGTAAGAGGTATGAAGTCAACCGTGATTTATCCGCACTATACATATCACGAAAAGATTAGAATCCGTCGAAAGAAATGGATACCAACTCCTGCCCATTCCATCGATTGGTTTTATATTGAAAAGCCAAAGGAATTTCACAGAGATTTAATGAAGACCTGGGAAGAAAAAAGGCATTAAGCATACATTTATTTCAAATTTCTTTTTAAGCTAATGGGTGCAAGAGTTAAAGATGAGGATCGCTGCGGCGGTCTTTTTTTCTTGTTCAACTATCGGTCAGGTTAGTTGAAGAAAGAAAGGGATTAATAATCTCCCTTTTAAGTCATATTTGAAGGAAAACGTGTCTCAAAATGTAAATTTAGTGCGATCTAGTTTTTCGTAAAAATATTCGAAACCAAAGTAATTGAAGGATTCCTGCAACCAATACACCGATTAGTGTGTCTCTCGACCTATCCATTGCATAAATCTTTGATTGGTGTTCAAAAACAAAAACAAATAGGATTGTAAGTGAGACTTGATGAAGAACTTTTTTGTCCAATTTTAAAAACATGGAGATGTAACAACCTAAAAGAATTAAAATTCCTAGGCTCCAACCCTCAATGGGTAAATGTCTTGCTATAAAAACTGTAACAATTAATCCGATAATCGTGCCCATCATACGTTTTATAGAAAGACTAATCGTTTTATCCATTGTAGATTGAATAGTTAGGATGACAGAAAGTGGAGATAAATAAGGATGGTGGGAGCCTAAAAGTTTTGATAATTCCCAGGATAGAATAGAGCCTATAGATAATTTCCACGCTAGTATAGATAAATTTTTATTTAAAAATTGGTTTTTCTGTAATTCCATAGGAAACCTCAATCATTATTATTTTTTCGTGCAGGAAATAATCACTTCTAGCTGGTAGGAACACAATGCGGAATTATTGGTTCGTATTTCGCTTTGCTTCCATAATAAAGTTTATCCTAGCTTTTATATTAATATGAATGACCGTTCTAATACGACGGTTTTTTATTATGAAAAATATTAAAAATTGAAGCTCAATGAAAGGTTTATTTATCTAATAGATATAAGGCATAAATAAAGAGGAGGAACAACCATTATCCGTTTAATAAAAAGGGCTCAAAAGGGCGATGACCAAGCGTTTCTTAAGCTGTTTCAGCAATATCAGGATGATATATACCGAATGGCTTTCACTTATGTGAAAAATTAAAATGATGTATTGGATGTAGTTCAGGAGACAGCATACCGTTCGTTTAAAAACATTAATACATTGAAAAACCCTGAGTTTTTCAAGACTTGGTTAATCAAAATTGCCATCAACTGTGCAATTGAACTTGTTCGGAAAAATAAGAAAGTGATTGAGTTAAAACCGCATTACAAAGAGTTTATCGGTTTTGAGGATGAGGATATATCGAACAATTTAATATTATTAAAAGTTATCTTTAGATTGAATTATCTAATTAAGCAGTTTAATTTTATAAATGAGGATACGATTGTTTATAAATTATACAATGAACAACAAAATGAAATTAACACTGTTTATCTACTGCCCATTGAATTATTATTAAAATAAGTTGCCGAGGCGGGGTGAAGTGAATGAAGGATATTACCTTCCTTTTATCAAAATGGGAGCAAATAATACAAAAATTAGAGAACAATAACGGCATTGTTCATCCAATTGAAATTGGAAAAAAAGCAACGATACAGGAGATTGAAGCTAAAGAAAAAGAGTTAGGGTATCAATTACCTCCATCGTATAAATACATTTTAATTAACTTAGGAACATCACTTTCGTTTTATTACTCATTTTCTGAAGATACCATAATTCCAAGTGAATTTAATGAAATATTTTCTGGAGAGGTAAATTGGAATATTGACTTCCTTCAAAATTTAAATATGTTAGCTGACGAACTTATAGAAGACGGAGAAGATTACGGAGCGACACTTAGAGGGAAATTAGAGTTTTCTCATGTCGGAAACGGAGATATATATGCGTTTGATATGTCTATTGAGAGTGATGAGAAACCAGTTGTTTATTGGGACCATGAAGAAGACACTGTTACTTATATTGCGGATTCATTTATCGATTATTTATTTAGGATAACAGAACTTGGGTGTATTGGTAGTGAAAAATGGCAGTTTGAATATTTTCTAAGCGATACGGGGTTAGACACTACAAGTACAGCAGCAGCTAAGTGGAAAAATTGGTTTGAGTCATTTTCAGAAACAACCTTAGATGATGTGAAAAATAACATGGAACAGCTAATAGCTTTTGCTATTTATCGAGAGAAATTAGATGTAGAATCAATCGATTTTCTCAGGAAATTCAATAGAAATGATTTATTTGATTACCTTTTAGAAGAACTAGATAAAAAAGATTCATTTAAAGACCAGAAGGTAATATGTGAGGTTATTGGAAGAGTTTTAGGAAATTACGCAGAGAAATGGGTTAGAAGTCTGTGGGAAGGAAAGCAAGATATTATGGATACTAGATTACGTTCCTATCTAACTTCAATGTGTTTAAGTAAGGATGATGGACTAACTTTAGTATTTAATTTTCTTGAACAAGAATCTAATAAAAAGATAACTGGGTACGAAGCACTTTCACATCTAGGTGAGTTTCATTCAAGGGATGTTATTTCGTGGATGGAGAATCATGTTAAATTTCCTGTGACAGAAGACTGGGACAAACTTTTCGTAATGTCAAACTTTTCATGGGACGACATAAAAAGGTGGACATCTTTAGAAGAAAGGCATGAAGTGACTGTGATTCACGCATTAGAAAAGTATGTCTATGAGAAGGTCGTAAATAATAAATTTCCTTATGATATCTCAGGTCTTCCATCAAAATCGGATTTTATTGATTTTCTTGTTAAATTACGTTCTAAGCAAGTGTTAAAAAAGCGGATACTGACCTTAGAGAATGTTATACAAAACATAAATATATTTTATTAACTGTAGAGGTTGGCGGACTTACGAAATTGCAGCTTATTCAAAAATTGCAACAATACTCCATTTTGATGAATGGGTATGGGGAAAGACTGTTTGCCGATGATAAATTTACGACTTCTTGATGCGATTGCAGTGTTCAAAGAGGATAATAATCAAGGAGAACAAATATTTATAGATTTATTTTAAAATTTAGATTTAGAAAAGGAGAAATATTATGGAACAAACCATTATTCCTAAATCAATTGAAGAGTATATTTTACAATTTCCTCAAGAGATTCAAGAAATACTAAAAACATTAAGAAAGGTTATAAAAGAATCAGCACCAGATGCTGAGGAAAAAATAAGCTATCGAATGCCTACTTTTGTATTGGATGGAAATCTCGTTCATTTTGCTGCATTCAATAACCACATAGGGTTTTATCCAACTCCAAGTGGTATTAATACTTTTAAACATGAATTATCGGGATATAAGACCTCAAAAGGTGCAGTTCAATTCCCAATTGGAAAACCCATCCCTTATGAATTAATAAGTCAAATAGTAAAATTTAGAGTTGATGAAAACAAAGGAAAGCGGAAGGTCAAATAAAAAAGAAGGAATAATTTGTTAGTTTAACAAGACATGTACTACTGATCTTTCACAATTTACGCTTTTCTTGAATAAGAAGGCGTCTTTAGGTTACGTCCGAAGACATTTAAGAGAGAACTTGTTAAGATGAAGAAAACATTGTGAATATTTATACTTAAACAAAAGGGGAAAATGATGATAGGAGGAGCCGTGTGCGTTAATAGCGCAAGAACGGTTTCGTGAGGGGAGAGGAGTACAATTTACAGTAATGTGGCCTCTCATTTTCTTATTAAGCTAAAGAGCAGAATATTTCAGAAGAAAAACTAGAAATATTGTATTATCCTTAATAGAAGTAGAAAACTAAAGGAGAGAAAAATGACAACAAAATTTGTTCACCATATTTGTATACAAACGAATAATTACGAAGAATCCTTAAAATTTTATAGGGATATTCTTGGTTTTGAATTAATCGAAGAATTTCCTAATTTCCATAATCGTTACTATAACTCTTGGTTAAAATTAGGTGCATTCTATATGGAGCTTCAAACTGGTAAATTAGATGAGAATCTTAATTATGTAAATCCAAAAACACAGGGGATCAATCATTTTTGTATATGGGTAGATGACTTAGTTAAAGAAGTCCAAACTATTAAACAATTGGGTTATGATTTTATACTGAAAAATGGAGAAGAAATTTATCAAGTGGAAAATGGCTATTTGTGTAAATTAATTGCACCTGAAGGTACAATAGTTGAACTAAGGGATAACAGAGGAATATAACCGATATACAAATAGTTCCTATTTAGTTCATAATCGAAAAATAAACTTTCACTGTTATCAAATAGTCTGTGAAGAAATGCACTTAAAGGGAGCTTTGCTTTATCAAGGGGCAATGCTCTTTTCTTATTGAAGTAATGGGCAGCTTAACTTATAGAAGAAAATCAGGTCTGTCTCTTTGAATTAATAATATAAAAATTTCATAATGGAAACTTAGTATTTTTTTCCATTGTTTTATATGGATTATTAAGATGCTCTATTTAATTAATTGAACATAGAATTAGACACAGAAAAAAGCAGTTCAAATTTGAACTGCTTTTTCACACTGTAGAAAAATTCTAATTTTGATATTTTCTTAATGCGTTGTGAGGTATCGGCTGCCTATTTGTCAGCCGTCAAGTTCTTCTTATCAAATTGGATTCCATACAGAATTCTCTTGGCTCTTAATTATTATTCATACAATCCATACCAGTTTCTTTTTTCATTTTAGCTACACAGTCTTTATGAACTTCTTTCAACTGTTTTTCACTTAAGTTAGGATTCTTTTCTTGCATCATAGGGAGCATATTTTTAAAATCTCCCACATTGCACTGAAGCTTGTTTGTTGCGGCCATGACTCCAGTTCCCAAACCAAGAAGTAAGAGCAAAGTAAAAGTACTAGTGACTAATTTCTTCTTCATTTACATTACCTCCGCATGAAATTTTTACCTACAATTTTATTTTACAATGGTTTTTATATACTCTACGGGGTAAATGTTACAAGATATTTAACTTTTAATCTTCCATGATATTATTTTCTTTTTTTCCCTACAGCACCAAGGAAAAGGACAAATTCATCATCTCCATCTAACCTTAATACATCATCAATCAGCTTTTGATCATAGATACCAATCGCACAAGCTCCAGCATCAATGGATTCACTTGCTAAGTAAAGATTTTGTGATACATGTCCAATATCAATAAGAATTTTTTTATGGGCAGAAATGTCATACTTCCATTCCGAACGATAGGGAATAGTACTCCATGCAAATACCACTGCTGCCTTCTTTGCAAAATTGGGCACAAAAGGCTGATCTAGAGTAATAGCATCAATTTTGTAATCTATTTCATCCAATTCAAACATAAATAAGAGTTTGTGCTCTACCGGAAGATATCTATAGATTCCTTGTTGAATTCCTTCTACCCGCATAATGAATAAATAGGTTTCAAACGTATGTGTGGCACCACTGCACGGTACAGTCCGAAGGGTATAACCAGCCTTATTGGTGCCAGAAATCCCTTGAGTAGCCCATAATAAATAGGATAACTCATCAAGACTTAGGCTGTCCTCAGAATAAAATCGTGTACTCCTTCTTTCCTTCATACAATGATAAATATTTTCCGTTTTTAGGACCGTCTCGTTCACTTCAGGTAGTTCAATAATACTGGGAGAGGAGGGATAAGGCTTAACTGTCGGTGGTTTTGGCAGACCCTTTATTTTATCTGTTTTAATTTGTTTAAATTCAAGAAAGTTAGACTTTAAAAAACTTCTTTGCTGTTCATATCGTCCCATGTTAGAACCTCCCATGATGTCATTGCGTCAATAATATACCCGTTTAGGTATAAACTTCTGTGAAATGTATCATAGTTACGTAATTGTTCACAAACTCCATACAAACTAAATTGTAATGTTTACTTTACATTAAAGGACTTGAATTAATGTTTTTCCTGGGCTAATATATAAGTAAATAGTTATATATTTATGCGAAATGGAGGAAATGTATTGTTGCATTCAATAGTTGAATTAGAAAAAGCCGCAAATGTCCTAAAATTATTAGGTGATAAAACAAGATTAACAATGATGGCTATTTTAAAACAGCGAGAGTGCTGTGTTTGCGAATTCCAAGAAGTATTTGATACAAGTCAGCCATCCATCAGCCAACATTTACGAAAATTGAAAGATGCTGGGCTGGTGAAGGAAGAGAGAAGAGGACAGTGGATTTATTATTCCCTGAACCAACAAAACGAGCTATATGGACTTCTTCTAGATATTTTGGAAAACGTTTCAGACCAAAGAGATAAAATCAAACTAATTGAAAAAAGCAATCCAACACTCCGATGTGGCTGCTAGCTTAAATGTAAATAGGAAGTGAAAAAATGAGTAATTCAGAAAAGAAACGTCTCTCGTTCTTAGATCGATACTTAACCCTTTGGATTTTTCTAGCAATGGCAATAGGTATTGGGCTGGGGTTTGTTTCTCCGAGATTTGTAGATGGAATGAACAGCTTGCAGGTAGGATCTACATCCATCCCGCTTGCAATCGGCTTAATTTTAATGATGTTTCCTCCTTTAGCGAAAGTACGATATGAGGAAATGGGGCGAGTTTTTAAAGATGTAAAAGTCCTAGTTTTATCCCTTATACAGAACTGGATTATAGGGCCTGTACTAATGTTTTTATTAGCTATAATCTTTCTGCCTGATAAACCAGAATATATGGTTGGTTTGATTATGATTGGTTTGGCGCGTTGTATTGCGATGGTCATTGTTTGGAATGATCTGGCTAAAGGAGATACGGAATACGCTGCTGGCTTAGTGGCATTCAACTCCATCTTCCAAATGCTGTTTTTCTCTGTATATGCCTATATGTTTGTGACAATCATTCCACAATGGTTAGGAATTCAGGGGGCAGTTGTAAACATTACGATGATGGAAGTAGCCAAATCCGTCTTTATCTATCTGGGAATTCCTTTTATTGCTGGAATGATTACACGCTTCACATTGGTAAAGGCTAAGGGAAGACAGTGGTATGAAAAGGTGTTTATCCCTAAAATTAGCCCGATAACATTGATTGCATTACTGTTTACCATCATTATCATGTTCTCGTTAAAAGGTGACGTCATTGTTAGCTTGCCATTGGATGTAGTTCGTGTTGCGATCCCATTATTCATTTACTTTGTCATCATGTTCTTTGTTTCCTTCTTCCTTGGAAGAAAGATTGGGGCGGGTTATCCCGTTACCACCACTCTTGCCTTTACAGCCGGTAGCAACAACTTTGAGTTAGCGATTGCTGTAGCCGTTGGAGTATTCGGGATCCATTCAGGTGCAGCATTTGCTGCTGTTATTGGCCCTCTTGTAGAGGTCCCTGTTATGATAGCCCTGGTTAATGTGGCCTTATGGTTTAGGCGAAAATATTTTACTGAATCAACATCCTAAAATAAAAAGGTGGAACTCAACATGGAAAACAAAAAGAAAATATACTTTTTATGCACGGGTAATTCCTGCAGAAGTCAAATGGCTGAAGGATGGGCAAAAAAATACTTAAGTGATAACTGGGAGGTAAGAAGCGCTGGCATTGAAACACATGGCTTAAACCCAAATGCGGTAAAAGCGATGAAAGAAGCTGGAATGGATATTTCCAATCAAACCTCTGATCTAATTGACCCTGAATATTTAAACAGCTCGGATTTAGTAGTAACCTTATGCGGAGATGCGGCTGACAAATGTCCCGTTACACCACCGAGTATTAAGAGGGAGCATTGGGGATTTGATGATCCGGCAAAAGCTCAAGGAACTGAGGAAGAAAAATGGGCATTCTTTCAGCGAGTTCGTGATGAAATTGGAGAGCGAATTAAGCAATTTGCTGAAACTGGAGAGTAACAAAGAAGGGAATAGCCAAGGGTGTAAATCTTCTTGGCATTCACTTTACATTTTATATAAGTAAATACTTATATTTTTGGAGGCTGTGTTATGAGTAAAGTAGAAATCTTTGATCCTGCTTTGTGTTGTCCAACTGGTGTGTGCGGACCAAGTGTTGACCCTGAATTAGCAAGGATTGCAACTGCTATCTTTTTATTAGCGAAAAAAGGGTTTGATATTAAACGATATAACCTTGGAACTGAACCTGCCAAATTTGTTGAGAATCATGATGTAAACAAAATCCTTCATGAAAAAGGTCCAGATTCCCTACCGATCATCTTAGTGGAAGGAAAGATTGTCAAAATTAGTTCTTACCCGACCAATTTAGAACTGGCTGAATGGTTCGGTGTTAACGCTGAAGAACTCATTGTAAAATCTAAGTCAGGTTTAACCATTGAACTTAATCCACTGAAATAAGAAAGAAGTGTGATAACATGTTTCAATCGTTCGATACGAAATATGTAAGTAAAACAAAGTTTTTATTCTTTACAGGAAAGGGAGGGGTCGGTAAAACCTCCACTGCTTGCGCAACAGCTGTATCTTTTGCAGATGAAGGCAAAAAAGTATTACTTGTTAGCACGGATCCTGCGTCCAACTTACAGGATGTATTAGAAATTGGGCTAACGAATACTCCAATAGCAATTCCCAATGTTCCAAACCTATTTGCTTGTAACCTTGATCCAGAAGAAGCAGCGAGAAGTTATCGAGACAGGATAATTGGGCCATACCGTGGAAAGCTTCCAGATTCAGTGGTTGCGACAATGGAGGAACAAATGTCTGGAGCATGTACGGTTGAAATCGCTGCTTTTGATGAATTTACAAATTTGCTCTCAGATTCATCAGTTGTTGATGCCTATGAACATATCATTTTTGATACAGCTCCTACTGGCCATACACTTCGCTTGCTTCAGTTACCGACTGCTTGGAGTGGATTTTTAGAAGAAAGCACTCATGGTGCTTCTTGTCTTGGACCTCTTTCTGGATTATCTGAAAAGAAGCAGATTTATTCTGCTACAATGGAGGCTCTTTCTGATTCAACTAAGACTACATTAATTCTAGTAGCAAGGCCGGATGAAGCTTCTTTATTAGAAGCCGATCGTGCATCAATAGAATTGAAGGAAATCGGTATTAAGAACCAAACTTTGATTATTAATGGATTCATGCAATCCTTTCTGCCTAAAGATAAAATTTCATCTTCGTTATATCAACGGCAACGGAATGCAATAAAGAAGATACCTAGTGACTTAAAACAAGTTGTTACCTATTCATTGCCGTTTGTTTCATATTCCTTGACAGGTGTCAAAAATTTGAGGCATTTATCTAAACTCTATACATTGACTGCCAGCCTACCAGATCTTGAAAATGAGACCATCAATTTGGCAGGCTTAAGCAAAGTGATTGAGGACTTTTCAGCTAACAACGCCAGAGTCATTTTTACGATGGGTAAGGGAGGAGTCGGTAAAACAATGATCGCTTCTGCCATAGCAGTCGGGTTGTTTGAAAAGGGTCATAAAGTTCACTTAACGACAACAGACCCAGCAGCTCATTTAGAGTTTATTTTTAGAGACAGTGAATGGAATGACAAATTAACTATCAGCCGAATTAATCCTAAGGAAGAAGTAGAGGCTTACAAGGCAGAAGTACTTTCCAGAGTAAGTAACGAACTCGATGAAGAAGCAATCGAGTATATTCAAGAAGATCTAAACTCACCTTGTACAGAAGAAATAGCCGTATTTCGTGCATTTGCAGAAGTTGTTGCAGGATCAAAAGATGAATTTGTTGTAATTGATACTGCACCAACAGGACACACTTTACTCCTTTTAGATGCGGCACATTCATACCATAAAGAATTAGCACGTTCAACTGGAGAGATTCCAGAAAGTGTCAAAATGTTACTTCCACGATTAAGAAATCCAAAAGAAACCGGCGTGGTTATAGTAACGCTTGCAGAAGCCACTCCGGTTTTGGAAGCTAGTCGATTACAAGAAGATTTAAAAAGGGCAGACATTGTTCCAAAATGGTGGGTCATTAACCAAAGTCTAAACGTTACTGTTACAATAGATCCTGTATTAAAGGGGAGAGCACTGTCTGAGAACAAATGGATTAAAAAGGTTCAGAAAGAATTGGCAGAAAAATGTGCCATAGTACCTCTATTGAGTGAAGAGAATAAAGGGGATGAAACGTTAAAATACTTAGCAACCATGCATGAAGGTTCTTAAGTTACTATTTGAGGAGTTGAACAAATGAATATTACAGATCAGGCACGTGATGTATTGAAACAGATCCTTCAACAACACGAAGCCAAAAATATTCGAGTGTATTTTGCAGGTTTTAGCTGAGGAAAGCCACAAGTGGGACTGGCTCTGGATGAGCCAGATGAAAATGATCAAGTAGTCACCATAAATGAAATATTGGTGGCCATCGATTTTAACATCGAACCATACACAGAAAATGTGATTTTAGACTTTAGCCAAGAGAAAAATGGACTCGTTTTATTAGGAAATGAAAGTGACTGTTGTTAAAATGAAGCCGTTATAGAAACAAGGGTCTGACACCGTCAGACCCTTGTTTCTTATTTACAGCAGCTATTTTTTTGATTTGCTTGTGGTTGATCCTTTACTTCCTCAATTTTAACATTGCAGCATGTGCTTCCTTTTTTTCCAAATAGGCTTTTAAGAATACTCATAAATCGTTCTCTCCCTTTTAAATAATGTAAAATAGAAATCCAGATAGTGTAGACATCGTAAATACTGAAGCTATGAAAGCATAAACAAGCTTCTTTTTAAAGATGCTGTTCAACAGCGTTAATTCTGGCAAACTTGCGCCAGCTGAGCTAATCAATAGTGCCATAACTGGACCAAGTGCCATCCCTTTAGCAATCATGATCTGAGAAATAGGAATCATGGTAGAAAGTCTAATGTATAGAGGTATGCCAATAATTGCTGCGATAGGTACCAGCCACCACTTATCACCTCCCAAAAATGTTGAAATCCAACTTGTCGGAACAGCTCCATGAATGAAAGCACCAATGAATGCACCAAATAATAAATAAGGATAAACAGTCTTCATTAGTTGTACAGTTTCCATTAAAGTTGCTTTGAGGTCAAATTTTATATTCTGTTCATGAAAACCTGTAACGACAACATTTTTTATTTGTGCTTCAAAACCAAATTTTTCTAAGGAAAAACCAATGATGACAGAAAGAATAGAAGTAATAACTGTATAAGCAGCTGCCACTTTAACCCCTAGTACAGCTGCCATTAGTGTAATGATGGTTGGATCCAGAACAGGGGAGGCAAATAAGAAAATCAATACGATTCCAAAACGCATTTTTTTGTTTAGAAGATTCACTACAACTGGAATAGTAGAACAGGAACAAAAAGGAGTTATAAAAGCAAATCCCAGTGCGAAAAGAGCACTTACCAATGGATGACTTTTTTCCATTATTCGTTCCATCTTTTTGTATGGAATGACACCTTGTAAGAGACTAATTAGAAGGGAAATTCCAATGAACAATATGGTTAGCTCCAGTGCGATTGATAAAAAACTATGAAATATTTCAGGCCACATTAAAATAATCATCTCCTCATTATTTGTAATTTGCAAGTATTAATTTAAATTAAAAGAGCAAGTAATTCTTGCTCAAAACAACGGTTTACAACAAACAGTAGACTTGGACATAGCCTCATTTAGAAGCTTAACTGATTTTATCACCATATCCCGCTCAAACTCACTCATATTTGAAAATACTTCGTTAAGATACTGGTTCATTTCTGCATCGATCTTTGCTGCAACATATTTTCCTTGTGCAGTTAAGGATAATTGATAGATTCGACGGTCCTCAGGGAGTGGTGTTTTTAGAACTAACTCCATTTTCACTAAAGTTTGTATCTGCCTGCTAAACGTGGTAATATCCATCCCAAGTGTATCTGCGACCTGTTGCATCGAAGGTTTGTCACCTCGAAGCAGTTCATAAAGGATATGACTTTGGACAACAGATATTTCCGTTCCACCGACCTGACAGCAGTTTCTATTTAATAGGCCAAATCTTCTTGTCATGACTTGGAACAATTCACGAAGAGTTTCCATATAGTTTCACCACCTCTGATTTATTTATATATAATTTATTTGCAATTTGCAACCTTTTTCTTCCTAAATTAATGAACTTTTTTTTATACTATATATAAATCAAATATTTAAGTGGGGGATTAATATGAAACTAACATTTCGAACGAGGATAGCTTCTATGGCAGACTTGGAATCTTTATTAAACATTTATAATCAAGGAATCGAAGACAGGATTGCAACATTAGAGGAAGATCCGAAAGATATTGAATATATGACTAAATGGTTCAACAATCATAATGGACGTTATGCGGTAACAGTAATTGAAAATGATAATGAAGTGGTTGGATGGGCTTCTTTAAATCCGTATTCTAATCGATGCGCATATGATGGAGTAGCAGATTTATCTATCTATATTAAACGGGATTTTAGAGGGAAGGGAGCCGGCTCCTTACTACTCAAAAAAGTGGAACAACTTGCTTTAAAAAATAACTTTTATAAAATCGTTTTATTTACATTCCCATTTAATAAACTTGGTCAGGGCCTTTATAGAAAGAGCGGTTATCGAGAGGTGGGAGTTTTAAAAAAACAAGGTAAATTAGATGGTCAATTTGTTGATGTAATGATAATGGAAAAGGTTTTTGATTAATTCCATATGTTCATAAAGAAAAAGCTAGGATGATAATGATATGCCCCGTAAATGTTAGACACCAATCTGACATTTACGGGGGTTTTTTTATGGCCAAATTTACTGGAGAAGAGAGAATAAAGATTGTTTTACGGTATGTAAATGGGAACGAATCAATAAATGATATTGCTCAGGAAGCAAAGGTAGCCTCCTGTATTTTAAGCGGATGGATTCGACTTTACGAACAACAAGGGATTGAAGCTTTCCAAAAAAACTATACAAACTATTCCCTTGAGTATAAAATTGGTGTACTAAATTATATGAACGAAACGGGTACATCATCTTACGATGCAGCGGCGATATTCAA
>NZ_JBKFGJ010000034.1:0-14178 GCF_051233465.1 Neobacillus solisequens
CCCATACCGAACACGGAAGTTAAGCTTCTCAGCGCCGATGGTAGTTGGGGCCTTGCCCCTGTGAGAGTAGGACGTTGCCGGGCAAAAAAAGACAACCTGTTTAGGGTTGTCTTTTTTTTATGATCTCATTAAATATTGATAAATTAAAAATGGCCCTTTTTCTAAGGTAATTTGCAGAAAGGAGTCAATGAATGGATAATCATGATTTGGTTTCATTTTTGTTAATTCGCTCCACCACTCCGTCTCATATCGGGCGATCATACCAAGGTTATATAACAATAAATAATGAATGAGCAGTTCTGGATAATTAAAGAAATTACTTTTATATAAAGGAAAGTACCACTCTTTGTCCTCTAAATTATATTTTAATGGTGAGCTGCCCATAAACATATTCAACCCTAATTTTACCCCAAGCCGTTCATTTGAGAATTCCACTTGTTTTTTTATTTTTGAGGCAAGGAAATCTTTAAACCGATTTTCCGTCATATGATATTGATCTAATATTTCCTCAGGAATAATTAATATATCCCCCTCTTTTTTCAACTTTTTAAATGTCCTTTTCCCTAAAAGTATGTAGAACAATTCATCAAGTTCAGGTATAAGCTGTAATAATTCCTCCATCATGACCTTATCCCCTTCCATGTGTTTCATGTGGAACAAGACATCAGACATGAAGGGAAATAGACCGTTTTTTTGTAGCTTCACTTCATCATGAAAAAAATCGTAGTTTTGTTTTTTTCGCTTTCTTGTTGATACTCCGTGTGCTAATACGGCAGTTGTCTCTGGATAGGCGGGATCTACTGTTAGTATGCAAGCCTTAATTAAATGGACAAGACCATAAAACAGTAATATAGGTTTTAAGATAATGGGCGACTTATCAGCCTGTTCATAATAGATTTGTCCATGTTCAAGATAATATAAAAAGGCATAGCCGTTTTCATAGCTCTTTTGTTCAGGATTTTTAATGTTGCTCCGTTGATAACATTTTTTTAAAAACGTTTGGCAATATTCAGCTGAGGAAAAGCAAGAGAAGCTGCTCCACCCCTTATATTTCATACTCATGATAAAATCACCTATTTTTCAGAAAAGTCTTTTAAATCATTCTCTCTTGACAGTATTTTGTCCAATTGATAACCTACAAATAATATTTTTTGTTCTGGAGGCTGTTAAGATGTGGGAAAATAAATTTGTAAAAGAAGGTTTAACGTTTGATGATGTATTGTTGATACCAGGCAAGTCTGAAGTTCTCCCAAGGGATGTAAAATTGCATGTTGAATTGTCACCGACTGTCAAGCTGAATATTCCCATTATTAGTGCCGGCATGGATACCGTTACAGAGTCTGAAATGGCCATTGCAATGGCTCGACAAGGCGGTTTAGGTATAATTCACAAGAATATGTCTATTGAACAGCAGGCAGAGCAAGTTGAGAAGGTAAAGCGTTCAGAAAGTGGAGTAATTACAGATCCATTTTTCCTCACACCTGAGCATCAAGTTTTTGATGCAGAACATTTAATGGGGAAATACCGCATTTCAGGTGTACCAATTGTCAACAATGATGAAGAGCAAAAACTTGTAGGCATTATCACAAACAGAGATCTTAGATTTATTCAGGATCAGGATTATTCTTTTAAAATTTCCGATGTTATGACAAAGGAAAATTTAATAACAGCCCCTGTTGGAACCACTTTAAAAGAAGCTGAAAAGATTCTCCAAAAACATAAGATTGAGAAACTTCCTCTTGTGGATGATCATGGAGTGTTAAAAGGATTAATCACCATTAAAGATATTGAAAAGGTAATTGAGTTCCCTCATTCAGCCAAGGACAGCCAAGGACGTCTTTTAGCGGGCGCTGCAGTAGGCGTTACAAGTGATACGATGAAACGAGTGGATGCGCTTGTAAAAGCAAATGTAGATGTCATTGTGGTCGATACGGCACATGGTCATTCAAAAGGAGTTCTTGAAACGGTTAAGGAAATTAGAAATGCTTATCCTGATTTAACGATAGTAGCAGGAAACGTCGCAACTGCAGAAGCTACAAGAGATTTGATTGAAGCCGGTGCTGATGTGGTTAAGGTCGGAATTGGACCAGGTTCGATTTGTACCACAAGGGTTGTTGCAGGTGTCGGTGTTCCGCAAATTACCGCAGTATATGATTGCGCCACAGAAGCGATTAAACTTGGAAAGGCGATTATCGCAGATGGTGGAATTAAATATTCCGGAGATGTGGTTAAGGCATTGGCAGCCGGAGGCCACGCTGTTATGCTTGGAAGCATGTTGGCAGGGGTGACCGAAAGCCCAGGTGAAACAGAGATTTACCAGGGACGCCGCTTTAAGGTATATCGTGGAATGGGATCTGTTGCAGCCATGGAAAAGGGTTCAAAAGACCGCTATTTCCAAGAGGACAACAAAAAATTTGTTCCTGAAGGGATTGAAGGACGTCTTCCATATAAAGGGCCTCTTGCTGAAACTGTTTACCAGTTAATTGGTGGATTAAGAGCAGGAATGGGATATTGTGGAACGAAGGATTTAGAGGAACTAAGAACGAAAGCCCAATTTGTTAAAATGAGCGGTGCAGGCTTAAGAGAAAGTCATCCACATGATGTACAGATTACTAAAGAAGCACCAAACTATTCATTATCCTAATAATTTTAAGCAGAGGAGTCGAGCCTCCTCTGTTTTTTTTGGGTGAAAAAAGACCTAGTATCCTCTAGTAAACTAGCAAACTCGGCATTAAGATGATACTATTATCTGTCTATGATTTGCGGGTGAGATATGTTAAAATAACCAAGGTGTAATTAAACGTTGGAGGCGCTAATCGTGAAGAAACATTTTGTTAAAAAGTATATCGCCAGTGCCATGGCATTGATTCTGTTTTTCAGCCTTTTTACCGGCTTAGATAATGTAAAAGCTGCACCAGCATTGAATGTTAATGCCGATGGAGCCATATTGGTCGATGCTGAAACAGGAAAGGTATTATATGAAAAAAATGCTGACAGTCCATTAGGTATTGCCAGTATGACAAAAATGATGACGGAATATCTGTTACTTGATGCTGTGAAACATGGAAAGGTGAAATGGGATCAGGAATATACTCCAAGCAGCCTAGCCTATAAAATCTCACAAAATCGCGATTTATCCAATGTGCCTCTAAGACAGGACGGCACGTATAAGATTCGTGAACTATATGAGGCCATGGCCATCTATTCAGCAAACGCCGCAACTATTGCAATTGCTGAAACAATCGGCGGGTCAGAAACAAATTTCGTAAAAATGATGAATGCAAAGGCCAAACAACTTGGCTTGAAGAACTATAAATTTGTCAACGCTACTGGTCTAAATAATAAGGACTACCAAGGTGAACAACCTGAAGGTACCGGAGCAGATGATGAGAACGTTATGTCTGCACGTGATCTTGCAACATTAGCATTCCATTTAATTAATGAGTATCCTGAAGTATTAAAAACGGCTAGTATTCCGAAAAAGACATTTAGAGAAGGAACCACAGACAAAATCGACATGATTAACTGGAATTGGATGCTTCCTTCACTTGATTATGGGTACAAAGGAATAGATGGTCTTAAAACCGGAACTACCGATTTTGCGGGTTACTGTTTTACTGCAACAGCCCAGAGAAATGGGGAAAGATTTATAACTGTTGTTCAAAATGCTAAAGACGGCAGTGGAGCGGGTGGTTATAAGGCTAGATTCGATGAAACAAAGAAAATGTTGGATTACGCATTCACTAATACAACTAAAGAAGAAGTAGTCCCTAAACATTATCAAGTAAAAGGGTATGAAACGATACCGGTGATCAAAGGGAAAGCAGACAAAGTAAAAGTATATACAAAGTCGGCTATTAATTTGGTCATTGAGAATGGTGAAAAGAAAAATTACAAGCCTGTGCTAGTTCTCGATAAAAACAAGGTTAACAGCAAAGGCCAATTGACCGCTCCTATTAAAAAAGGGGACGTTGTTGGTTTTGTAACAGTTGAGCCGAAAGATGGGAATAAAGTAAGCTTCTTAACTGCAGAAGGTAAAAAGAAAACACAGGTAGAAGTAGTTGCAGCTCAAAATGTTGAAAGAGCAAATTGGTTTGTGTTAATGATGAGAGGAATCGGCGGTTTTTTCGGTGATGTCTGGGATGGAATATCTTCGACAGTAAAAGGCTGGTTCTAAAAAGTGAGGGCATGGAGTCCCTCACTTTTTTTATGGTGATAAGTATAAACGTTCGGCTTTGAGAATTGTCAGCCCCAGCGCTTTTCTTTGAATAAATTGGTTGCATTTGGGTAACAATTATAGTAAATTAGGGTATACAAAAATGAAATTGTCAAAGCAATGAGAGGAATTAGTAACAAGAGTGTTATTCTCAAAGAGAGCCGGTGGTTGGTGTAAACCGGTGAATAAATCTTGTGAATCCATCCTCGAGCAAAGTACGGAACACCTTTAATTAGGGTCAGTAAGTACTTTCGGTGCAAAACCGTTATTTTTTTGAGGTGGATGGTTTTTACTGTCAACCAGGGTGGTAACGCGGGTAACTCTCGTCCCTGTTTTGGGGATGGGAGTTTTTTATTTTTCCCGGAAAGCCCAATCATATAAAAAAGATAAGGAGTGTCAGAGTATGTTGGATTTAAAATACCTTAGAGCCAATTTTGCAGAAGTTAAGGAAAAACTGCAGCACCGTGGTGAGGACTTGACCGATCTTGGGCGGTTTGAAGACTTAGACGTAAAAAGACGCGAACTAATCGTGGAGTCTGAACAGCTGAAATCAAAGCGTAATGAGGTAACGCAACAGGTTGCTGCCCTAAAACGAGAGAAAAAAGATGCGGACCATCTTATTGTAGAAATGCGTGAAGTTGGGGACCGGATCAAAGAACTGGATGAAGAATTAAGAAGCGTCGAAGAAACATTAGAACAACTATTGTTAAGTATTCCTAACATTCCACATGAAAGTGTTCCTGTCGGGGAAACGGAAGATGAAAATGTGGAAATTAGAAAATGGGGTCAAGTTCGTGAGTTTACCTTTGAAGCGAAACCCCACTGGGATATTGCAGACCATTTAGGAATTCTTGACTTTGAACGGGCTGGAAAGGTAACTGGAAGCCGGTTTGTATTTTATAGAGGGCTTGGAGCAAGGCTAGAACGGGCATTAATTAGCTTTATGCTGGATTTACATGTTGATGAGCATGGTTATACAGAAGTTTTGCCGCCTTATCTAGTAAATCGTGCCAGTATGACAGGAACAGGCCAGCTACCAAAATTTGAGGAGGATGCTTTCTTAATTGAAAGTGAAGACTATTTCCTAATTCCAACAGCTGAGGTGCCTGTCACAAACATATACCGTGATGAAATCTTAAGCGGTGAAGATTTGCCAATCCGTTATGCTGCATATAGTGCATGTTTCCGTTCTGAGGCTGGCTCTGCGGGGCGTGATACAAGAGGCTTAATCCGTCAGCATCAATTTAATAAAGTTGAATTAGTTAAGTTCGTGAAGCCTGAGGATTCTTATGAGGAACTTGAAAAACTAACGAATGACGCCGAAAAGGTTTTACAATTATTAGAACTTCCTTACCGTGTACTGAGCATGTGCACAGGAGACCTTGGCTTTACTGCTGCCAAAAAGTACGACATTGAGGTTTGGATTCCGAGCTATGGTACGTACCGTGAGATTTCTTCTTGCAGTAATTTTGAGGCATTCCAGGCGAGACGTGCTAACATCCGCTTCCGCCGTGATCCAAAAGCAAAACTGGAGCATGTTCATACATTAAATGGTTCAGGCCTTGCCATTGGCCGTACGGTTGCAGCAATCTTGGAAAATTACCAACAGGAAGACGGCAGTGTCGTGATTCCAACAATATTGCGTCCATATATGGGCAATCGAGAAGTTATTAGACCAAACGAATAGGTGAAATGACCGGACGGAATTTTCCGTCCGGAATTTACCAACCCACTTTTATCTAGAAATAAGAAAAAACTTTTATTTTCTATTGTTGACATCGTATAAATAATATGGTAAATTAGTTTTTGTTGTTACGGAGGAATACCCAAGTCCGGCTGAAGGGATCGGTCTTGAAAACCGACAGGCGGGTTAAACCGCGCGGGGGTTCGAATCCCTCT
The DNA here is from genome assembly GCF_051233465.1 of Neobacillus solisequens. Classification (NCBI taxonomy): domain Bacteria; kingdom Bacillati; phylum Bacillota; class Bacilli; order Caryophanales; family Bacillaceae; genus Neobacillus; species Neobacillus solisequens. Next base: position 6,116 of record NZ_JBKFGJ010000034.1, read on the forward strand.
TCCTCCGCCATCACACAATAAACAATGCGCATAAAATCTGGAGATAGATAAAAATTCGTTGCATTTATGTAACGAATTTTTTTTGTTCTAAAAATGGCTGAGTTAAAGAACAGTGTTGATTTATTTACACTTTGTTGATTGAAGCGGAAGGTGCGAAGACTCCTCGAAAATGCTAACGCATTTCCTTCGTGCGTGGGCAGATTCAAGGAAGAAATTCAATGTCCTGTGGGAGTACGGTTCTGGAGACCCCGTAGGTTCAAGCGCCGAGGAGGCTTGCCGAAACGCCTACGAACCGCTTGCACCTGGAGCGGAAATCAACAGACAAGTTTAACAGAAAATAAAAAGCACATAGCGGATTACCCGATATGTGCCTTTGTTATATTTAGAATTTCATTTAATTTTTCTTGTACTTCCTGACATACCCTTTTTGCATCCGCTTGGCTTTTCACTACATCAGTATTGTCCATGTCAATCACTAGCACTTCACTGGCGTTGTAGCGGTCAAATACCCACTCATCATAACCCTTCCATACCTCAAAATAGTATTCCTTCAGTTCAGGGTTAATCTCAAAGCTTCTGCCGCGGGACATAATTCGGTCAATGACTGTATCGAAGGAGCCTTTTAAGTAAACCATTAAGTCTGGAGCTTTTTTCGGAAGTTCTCTTAATTCTTCCATCATATTATCGACTAAGTCTTCATAAATGTTAAATTCTAGGTCGGAAATTCTCCCCAAGTTTTTATTAACATAAGCAAAATACCAATCTTCATAAATCGATCTGTCTTGAATTGTATAAATAGGGTTTTTCCAATTGATACAATCCTTAACTGTTTTAAAACGTTTATTTAGGAAAAATAATTGCAGTAAAAAGGGAATTCTTCTTGCGTCGAGCTCTTCTGGTGTTAATTCATAGTAAAGCGGTAGAATCGGATTATCATCAACTGTTTCATAGAATACCTTACTATCCAATCCGTTTACTTGAAAATGATCCTTCAATATATCTGCAACACTTGTTTTTCCCAGGCCAATCATTCCGCCAATTACAATGCTCATGAACATCCCCCGTTCTATAATATGTTTGTCCAGCTGTTAGTTTTAAATGTGAGTGATAGTGTTTCAATAATGTGATCCAAATCATGTTCGTTTTTAACGAAATCCAAATCATCACCATTAAAGCGTAATACAGGTATTTCGGGATGTTGTTTTTCAAACATCGTCATGGTCTGCTCATAATCAAGTGAGAGTTGCTCTAAATAAAGAGGACTGATATTCTTTTCAACCTCGCGTCCTCTAAGTTGGATTCGCTTTAAAAGTGTGTCCAAACTAGCATTTAGATAGATTATGACATTAGGTTTTGGCATATCTTCTGTTAAGATTTGATAGATTTTAAAATATTTATCGTATTCTACTGCACTTAATGTCCTTTGAGCAAAGATTAAATTTTTAAAAATATGATAATCAGCTACAACAGCTTGATTTTTGCTCAAATAATGAGTATTAATGTCCCCTAATTGCTTAAATCGATTGCAGAGAAAGAACATTTCTGTTTGGAAACTCCATTCCTCAATATTTTCATAAAATTTCCCCAGGAATGGATTCTCGTCGACAATCTCTCTTAATAGAGCAAATTCAAATTGCTCTGAAATGGCTTTGGCAAGTGATGTTTTTCCTACCCCAATTGGCCCTTCAACGGTAATAAAGGGTGTGTCCCCCATTTATTGCTCCTCCTTCTCCAAACTGCCTTTACATCTATGGTTACCAGACGGATCCGGTTCATCATGTTCGTTTATATTCATTGTTACGCAATAATTGTCATAAAACGACAGATTTCAACGTGACACAAAAAACATTTTATCACACTCTGACAGTGGAAGGGATATGGAATTATTTTAAAGATGTGATTTATATGTTACATAGACAAAAAAACTGCCGAAAAGACGGCAGTTGGTGGCAAAACTTTCTATGTCCCACGTTTAGTAACCTGGAAGTTATCGACAATTAACAGCCAATTTTGCGGGAAAGCCAACCCGAGTTTCCAATAGCTCATGCCTCGTAAATTCATTGCCTTAATTAAATCAAATTTTGCCTGAATAGAACGTGCATCTTCAAACCAGACCTCATGTCTTTTTCCGCCCTCATCAGTATAATTGAAGTGAGGTGCTTGTGCTTTCGTATCATATTCAATAGGAACATTATGTCTTGCAGCAAGCTGAATGGCCTGTTGGGGGCTTACAGCTTTGGCCACAGAGCCTTGGACAAAGGGAAGGGTCCAATCATAACCGTAGAGGTTTTGCCCCATTAGTATTTTATTGGAAGGTATATCCGTTACAGCATAGTCTAAAACTTTTCTAACTTGGTCAATTGGGGAAACAGCCATAGCAGGACCTCCACTATAACCCCATTCGTAGGTCATGATGACGACAAAGTCCGAAATTTCCCCATGTGCTTTATAATCATGGCCTTCATACCATTTTCCAGGTTGGTCCGCTCTAGTTTTCGGCGCCAGTGCTGTTGACATCAGCCAGCCCTCGTTTTTAAAACGCTGCTTCGCTTTTCGCAAAAAGCGATTATAGGCATCTCGGTCAACCGGTCTGAGATATTCAAAGTCAAAATGAATGTCACGGAAGCCATACTTTTTGGCAGTTGCCACAATATTATTAAGAAATTTATCTTGAACTGCGATATCATTTAAAAGAATTCTTCCTAATTCATCACTGAACTGATCATTTTCCTGATTGTTGATGACCATCATTAGCACATTACGGTTGGCTCTGGCAATGGCGGGAAAGTTGTTGAGGAGCGGCTCTTTTAATGTTCCATCACGGCGGGCTTGGAAACTAAAAGGAGCTAAATAAGTAATATAAGGAGCGGCTTCCCTGGCACTACTTTCTAAGGCGGGGGCAACCGTGGTGCCGCGTGGTTCTACATATGCATTAAATTCGGCTGTTCTTTTATTGCCCTGAGGGATATATAGACGCAACCCAGCATTTAATTGTTGGTTAGGCTGTAGTCTGTTAACAGATGCTAGTTCCTGTGGAGAAACCCCATATTCTCTTGCAATGGAAAATAAGGATTCTCCCGGTTGTACGAAGTGAAATTTACCTACAATAGGTATAACAAGAGCTTGACCGATAATCAGATTATTAGGGTTAGGCAAATCATTTGCCTCGATAATATCGTTTACCGTAGAATGGTATGTTCTGGCAATAGTTGTTAACGATTCATTCCTTTTAACCACATGAATTTGCATACTGATCCCTCCCTGCGCAGATACACTACAACCATTCTATGAGAGGGAAGCTGGATCAATGATATAAAAAATTTTTAAGGCGGGTATTTGGTTATGAATGACCAAGATCAATTTTATATGCGACAAGCAATTGAAGAGGCAAGAAAAGCGGAATTAATGGATGAAGTTCCAATTGGAGCTATCATTGTATTGGGTGATCAAATTATTTCCCGGGGACATAATCTTCGGGAAACAGAGCAAAGTGCTATCGCTCATGCTGAATTACTGGCAATTGATAGGGCATGCAGGGAATCAGGGTCCTGGCGGCTGGAGGAGGCCACTTTATATGTCACACTTGAGCCTTGTCCCATGTGTTCCGGAGCAATTCTGTTAAGCAGGGTAAAGCGTGTTGTATATGGAGCAAGTGACCCCAAGGCTGGCTGTGCGGGTACGTTAATGAATCTTCTACAGGATCCCAGGTTCAATCATCAATGTGAACTGGAAACAGGAGTACTGGGAGAAGAGTGTGGTGCATTACTTTCAGACTTTTTCAGAAAAATTCGAGCAAGAAATAAGGGAGCAAAAAAAGTATCACAAAACAATTTACAAAAATTTACAAACAATAACAATTGATTTTTTCTCCGTTTGTTTGTATACTAAAAAAGCGTCAGTTACGACGCAACTGAATATTTGGTATCAACTTTGCCGTGCTAGGTGGGGAGGTAGCGGTGCCCTGTACCCGCAATCCGCTCTAGCGGGACTGAATCCCTTCCCGAGGCTGATATCCTGTAGGGCTGCCTTAAGTAAGTGGTGTTGACGCCTGGGTCCTGCGCAATGGGAATCCATGAACCATGTCAGGTCCGGAAGGAAGCAGCATTAAGTGGACGCTCTCATGTGCCGCAGGGGTGCCTGGGCCGAGCTAACTGCTTAAGTAACGCCTATGGGACTCAGTCGAAGGAAGGTGCACGGCAGTTATTTTACATAACTAACTCATCTCAGATTTGGGATGAGTTTTTTTATTAAGTCATAGGAATCCTTTTGTAAAATCGAAATTGAATACGTTATAATAGGGAAGATGAAATTTTGAAGGGGGCTAGTGTCTATGGCTTATCAAGCTTTATATCGTGTTTGGCGTCCACAGCAATTCTTTGACGTAGTAGGACAAGAACATGTCACCAAGACATTGCAAAATGCCCTGCTTCAGCAAAAAATTTCACATGCTTATCTTTTTTCCGGACCAAGAGGAACCGGGAAAACAAGTGCAGCAAAAATCTTAGCTAAGGCGATCAATTGTGAGCAAGCTCCAGTTGCAGAACCATGCAATGAGTGTGCGGCTTGCCGGGGGATTACCAGTGGGACTATTCCAGATGTATTAGAGTTTGACGCAGCTTCCAACTCAAGAGTCGAGGAAATGCGAGATGTTCTCGATAAAGTAAAATTTGCACCGACATCTGTTAATTATAAAGTCTACATTATTGATGAAGTGCATATGCTTTCCATTAGCGCGTTTAATGCATTGCTAAAAACGTTGGAAGAGCCACCAAAGCATGTCATTTTTATATTAGCTACTACTGAACCACATAAAATACCGTTAACCATTATCTCAAGATGCCAACGATTTGATTTTAGACGAATTACGGCTCAGTCAATCGTAAATCGGATGAAACTTATTGTGGAAGAGACAGAAATTGATTGTGACGAACGAGCCCTACAGATGATTGCAAGAGCAGCGGAAGGCGGTATGCGAGATGCCTTAAGCTTATTGGATCAGGCCATTTCTTATAGCCAAGATCGGGTCACGGTGGAAGATGCATTAACCGTAACGGGTTCTGTATCACAAGGCTTTTTAAACAAAATGGCCAAGGCATTCGTTGATAAGGATGTTGTAAGTGGATTGGAATCTCTTGAAGATCTGTTGTTTCATGGAAAAGACCCTGCACGCTTTATGGAGGATTTAATCGTTTTTTATCGAGACATGCTGCTTTATAAAACTGCACCAAACCTGGAAGAGTCACTGGAAAGAGTAATGCTTGACAGTGATTTTCAGAGTCTTGCCGATTCTATCCCAACTGCACAGATTTATCAGCTTATTGAACTCTTAAATAAGACCCACCAGGAAATGCGTTGGACCAATCATCCAAGGATTTTCCTTGAGGTTGCAATTGTGAAACTGTGTCAAATGGAAGTCAAGGAAATAGAAGCGTCTCCATCCGGACAAATCGATCAATTAAAGGCGCGGATTGAACAACTGGAGAATGAACTTAAGCAGCTGAAAGTAAACGGTGTGGCTGCGGCACCTCAAGAACAAGTGCCGACACCACAAAAACAGGCTTCAAGAGGTTCCAGAAAAGCCTTCCAGCCAGCTGTTGGGAAAATAAATGAAGTGTTGAAACAGGCTACAAAAAATGAATTAAATCTGTTAAAGGCCAATTGGGGTGAAATGCTTGCTAGCTTGTTAAAATCACAGGCAGCCTTGCTGAATGAGGCAGAGCCGGTAGCAGCTTCATCAAACGCCTTTATCTTAAAGTTTAAGCACGAAATGATTTGCCAAATGGCAATGAATCGAACCGATTTTCTTGATGCTGTTGGAGCAGCCCTATATAATTTAACTGGTAAAAAATATTTATTGCTGGGTGTTCCTGAAGATCAATGGATGGGGATCCGCGAAGATTTTCTTAGTGGCCAGAATGGAGAAGCAGGCGAAGACACTGAAATGAAAACGGAAGAGGAGCCCCACATTGCAGAGGCAAAAAAATTATTCGGCGCTGAGTTTATTGAAATTATTGATTAATACTTACTTTATGGAGGTTGAATAGTATGCGTGGCGGAATGGGAAATATGCAAAATATGATGAAGCAAATGCAAAAAATGCAAAAGAAAATGGCAGAGGCACAAGAGGAATTAGGTAAACAACATATCGAAGGAACATCCGGGGGCGGAATCGTAAGTGTTACGGTTACTGGTCATAAAGAAGTGGTGGATGTGAAAATTAAACCAGAAGCCGTGGATCCTGATGATGTGGAAATGCTTCAAGATCTTGTGCTAGCAGCTGTTAATGATGCAATGAAAAAAGCTGATGAACTAACAAATAATACGATGGGTCAATTCACAAAAGGAATGAATCTGCCGTTTTAATGAACTTTAAGTAAGGTGCCTTGTATTAGGGGGAGATCCCTGATTTTTAGGCACTTTTACTTTTTATGAGAGGTATCGAATCTATGCATTATCCTGAACCAATATCCAAATTGATTGACAGTTTTATGAAACTCCCTGGAATCGGACCAAAGACAGCTGCTCGGCTTGCTTTTTATGTTCTGAGCATGAAAGAAGACACCGTTCTTGATTTTGCCAAGGCACTAGTCAATGCAAAACGAAATTTAACCTATTGTTCTGTTTGTGGTCATATAACAGACCAAGATCCGTGTTATATTTGTGAGGATCAACGTCGTGATCGGAGCATAATATGTGTAGTGCAAGATCCAAAGGATGTCATTGCTATGGAGAAGATGAAGGATTATAACGGGCTATACCATGTACTTCATGGGGCAATATCTCCAATGGATGGTATCGGTCCGGAAGATATTAATATCCCAAATCTCTTAAAGCGACTTCAGGATGAAACTGTCCAAGAGGTCATTTTAGCGACTAACCCCAATATTGAAGGGGAAGCAACAGCTATGTATATTTCTAGGTTAATTAAGCCTTCTGGACTAAAGACAACTAGGATTGCTCATGGTCTACCGGTTGGTGGAGATTTGGAATATGCAGATGAAGTCACTCTTTCTAAAGCGTTGGAAGGGCGAAGAGAAGTTTAAAATTGCATGCTGATGGCCGGAGGTAATATGTATGTTTTTTCGGCGAAATGGGAAACTTAGGAAAGAGTATAACGAAAAGCTCATCGCCAAGTTGAATAAATTTAAACAAGATTGGCAGCAGGAAAAATCACTGTTGGAAAAGAGTCTCGACCCCTCCGAAGAAGTGATCTGCCAAACCAAAATTGCTGAAGCAAAATATATCTTACTTTTAAAAGAGGCTAAAGAAAGAAATGTGACACTTTGGAAATAATAAGGTTCCTGTCTAAGATATAAAAAGTTTAGGCTTTTTTGTTCTAATACCCCAGACTTGTACATAGGTTTTAGCAAGAGACCTATGGAAGGGGATAGCATTCTTGGAACCGGTAGTTGTGATTTCCATTTTAGGTGGACTCATTGTTGTATTGTTATTCTCAGGTGCTCCATTCAAGCCGGTGAGGTTTGTAGGACTAGCTGTAGTAAAAGTTTTAATTGGGGCCTTATTTTTATTCTTCCTTAATGTTATAGGGAACCGCTACGGAATCCACGTGCCGATTAATGTAGCTACTTCTGCTGTTTCGGGTTTCTTAGGAATCCCGGGTCTATGTGCATTAGTAGCCATTCAGCAATGGGTAATATGAGGAAAGATAACCGCTAAGATTCAGCGGTTTTTCTTTTGTTAATAAAAAGATTATAAAAATGAATACTTTTTTTAAAATAGATATTGACCATTAAAAAATAATCGTGTAATATATAAAAAGTCGTCACCACGACAAAGAGGAAATCAAAAAAACAGTTGACTTAACTGTTGGAAAATGATATTCTAATATAGTCGTTTTAAGGACATTGATCTTTGAAAACTAAACAAACAAGAACGTCAACAAACAATAATATTCATTTCGTTAGAAATGAAGCCAACGTTTTATTTATGAGCTAATCACTCTTTTTGGAGAGTTTGATCCTGGCTCAGGACGAACGCTGGCGGCGTGCCTAATACATGCAAGTCGAGCGAACCACTTCGGTGGTTAGCGGCGGACGGGTGAG
>NZ_JBKFGJ010000035.1:0-10936 GCF_051233465.1 Neobacillus solisequens
TCCAAGATATAGCTTAGAAACTATATCTAACTAAATAACACAAAACCTTCCAAAATTAGTCTAACGGAAGGTTATTTGGCATGCATATTTTTAATATAGCATGAGATATTTTAAATTTTCATTGAAAAATATTGACAAACTATTAGCTGGTTTAGTGCAAAAAAAAAGCTGCCTCAATGACAACTTTATTTTCGGATTTTGCTCCTGTAACGGAATATGAAATAACTTATTAAGCATACAGCCAAAACAACAGCTATTATTGGCAGAAATTCAGTTATGGGAGAATAGTAATTTATTGTTTCTTTTAAAGGCATATGTATTCCCCTTTATATTGTTGATTGTTAAAATGATCCTGGTTCATTTTACCATATAAAAGCAATATGTGGCGTAAAATTATTATATTTATGTAAATCCTTTATTCAACTAACCTACCATGTTAGTTTAAGTACATTTCTTCACAATCTCTTCTAAAATTTCCATTTATTTCGAAAATGAGTTACTCAACAATATGGCCCTTTTCATAAAGTAAGACGCTTTCCTTATTTCAGAAAAGCGCCCGATTGTTGAATAACACTATTTTACAAATAATTTATGATATGGTTCTCTGTTATAAATCTAAACAGTTTTTTAATTATTAACAATATACAGAATAAACTTGCAAGCCAATTGACATATAAGTTTGTATGTATGAAGCTAAATAAAGACTTTTAATGATAATTGCTGTATGTTAAATTAATAGTTGTAAAATAAAACCACCCTGAGTTGTAGTATCTTATATAAACAATATTCTCTCATGTATTGAAGGTCTAAGACCAATTGAAATTTTTATATGAGTCAGGGTTCTGACTTAAAAAATCTTCAAAACTATACTCAGTAGTAAAGGTTCTACTTGTTAGTTTTTTAACATCATTCAATACTCTTGTAGGATTAATGACTTCAAATAATTGTGAAGTGAATTCCCTTTGAAGATATTCTGCATGTTTAACGTATTTATTAGCATCTTCTTTATCAAAAATCCTGTATGACAACACAAGAAATTCCAACACAACATTTCTATAGCCCTGATAAGCAATTGGCTTGTCTTCTCCAAATTTATCCGACTTATTTATGTTTGGAAAATACAATCTACCAATTTCTATCTGAGCAGATAGTTTAGCCAATAATTCAGTATATTTGGATTTTCTTTCATTCGCTTTAGCTAATAATTTTAATTCAATCAAAATTCTAATTGTTTGAGTGAACCAATCTACTAACTCTTTACGAAAACTACTAGATAATTCGTATTTTTTAGTATTGGATTTAAAAGTATAAAAAAAAGCTAATAATGAAATTATAACTGAAAATATTGCTGTAAAATCGGTTAATTTCATTAATCTATCCCTCCCTAGGCTCTTATAACTTCACTAAATTTTATAGTACCATGATATGTTAATTTTCTTCTATAATAATTTTTATTACCCACTTCTTTTGAGGAATTTTATAAAACTTTCGGATTAATATCTTCCTTATATATTAATAGTGATTCCTCTTGTTGATATATCCTTACTATTATCTAGAATATTTATTTTCTTAATTTTAGATGAATACCTCATTACTTGTGATACAGCACTACAAGCACCACAATTAATCTCAAATTATTTTTGTTACGTAATTTTTTTCTTTACCAATCTGGCCCTAACCATGAAATATGTGCTATCATCTTTCGATAATCGCGCCCGTTTGTTGAATAGAGTGACTAACATTTTTAAATGACTTTATAAAAAATTAAACTACTTATTACCTGTATACAGTTGCAGAAGAACAGAGTTGTCATTTTAATGGCTCTTTCTTATTTTGAACTACTGTACCATACATTTTAGACATATATAAAATGTGTGGTACATACAGTGTCAACCACTCAACCCAACTAACCTAAATTAAACATTTGTAAAAGCCCAATATTCCCTGTCGCCAAACCCGACATCAACTCTGACATTTGGCTTTCTATATCCTGACATATCTCCGCCATCTACTACAATTAGTGTATATTTACTGTAGTCAAAGTCACCATTAACACTCGTTGGTGTACTAGTGGCAGGAACGCTTGGACTAGCTGCGCTTTCACTAGTCGTTTTTTCGGATTCATCGTCAGGTATACTTATTTTGCTTTCTGTATTATTTTGTTGTGAACAACTAGTAAATAAAATAAGTAGCGAAAGGAGTAATAAAATAATCCCCCATGATTTTTGATACCATTTTTGTTGCATATTACACCTCTTTTTATAATTGAATTAGAATTATTTTACAATATTTATCTGGGTAATAATGTAGATATTTATACCTTTACCTTAAATATGTATATTACGGTTAATATTGTATAAGATTTAGAGACTCACAATGTGTAAGAACTCTGAGAGAAGCAATGCGTTTAATGGATAAAATCCACTGAAACCTTTGCTCCTTTAGATTTTATATTTTTTACCAGTTTTATTATTCTTTCAAATTCATTATCATTCTCAAAATTTTACTGATGGCACGGTTCTACGTGTCTAATCAAAATGAGGTTTTTTATTTAGTAGTAGGAAAGCTCATCATCCTAATTTTCTGGAGTTATTTAGTAAATGACACCAGGAAAAAATCAGGTGTGTTAAATATGTCAATCGGGTGCTTGTCTTTTTTCGGAACCTAGCACCCCATACCTCTTTCTATATTTTTTTAATTTTAACAAATACTATATTCATCTTGTTTTCTGATGGAGTGATTTGAGTGTCTGGTAAAAAAGCTAGTTCGATACATTTTTTCTTATTTCTTGTTGTTATGCTTATTCTTATTTGGTCCCTGATTAAACCTGAGGAAGGTTATAAGGTCTGGTTGATGGAGGTTTCACCTTCAATATTAGTTTTAATATTCTTGATCTCAAGATACAATCATTTTCGTCTTACCACTGTTTCCTATGTCATTATTACCCTTCTTGTCATTTTAACGTTTATAGGAGGGCATTATTCATATTCCAAAGTTCCTCTCTTTACATGGATCAAAGATTATTTTGATTTAAAAAGAAACCACTATGATCGGTTTGGTCATTTCCTTAAGGGTTCTATGGTCATAGTTATACTAGAGATATTATTAAGGAAAACAGCTTTATTGAAAAGTAAAACAACAAATTTTATTACTCTATGTATAACACTAGCAATCGGGGCTTTCTACGAAATCATCGAGTGGGCAAGTACAAAAATAGGTAAAGAAGGGAAAGCCACAAAAGATTTTTTAGGTATGCAAGGAGACATATGGGACACCCAGTTGGATATGGCATTTTTATTGGCAGGATCCATTCTTTCGCTTTTTTTCACAAAGATCCTTTATAAAGGATTGGAAAAACCTAGATAATAAGTTGGTATCTAGGTTTTTTACTCTTTATTGAGGTTGCTATGCTCTTCGTCGAATAAACTAAATTTAAGAAACAGGCGAGAAAACCAAAAATATGCAAATTCTTACTCATAACTTGGTATTTGCTTGTTATTATTTTCATGAATCTAAAACCTCATTTACTTATAGTACGGCTCCCCACTATTAATCCTAAACTACAACCTCGACAATCTGGTCCCATTGTTAAATAAGAGTATAGGACCATTCTTAAACTAAACTGCCAGTTCGTATTATAAGGTTAGCCGGAATGCTAAATATTTCTGGTTGACCATTTTTTATTTGGTCTTATTATATCAGTAGCCAGGGTAGAACGTAACTGCCCGTGGGGCCTTCGACCCCGTCAGCTAAACGGTTCGCCCCCTACTTGTAGAAACATGATTGAGGCTGGTTGGGACTTAGATCTCGTATAACAAGCGAAGCTGTGATACTACTTGGAGGAATTAGGGGTACTGGCAAATCACTAGTTTAGGAGGAAGATTTAATCATGAATCCAGTCATTGGTCTGGATGTTTCAAAGGGAGAAAGTCAGGTTCAAGCATTTTTAGATAAAGGCAATCCATATCGTAAGAGCTTTAAAATTTCTCACACTATTGAAGGTCTTGAAGTTTTAGTAAAATTTCTGGATGAGGTTAAGAGAGAATCAGGTCAAAAACCACCTATCATTCTAGAAGCAACAGGACATTACCATTCCCCTGTTGTTCAATACTTGGAGGAACGTGGATTTTTAATGATAATCATTAATCCATTAATCTCTTATAAAGCTAAAAGTTCCAGTCTTCGAAAAGTAAAGACAGATGCGATAGATGCATACCATTCTATGCGAGCTGTTTTATAAAGAGGAACTAGAGCCTTATAAGAAGCGAGGTGTGCAGCTTTTAAACCTTAGAAATCTTACCAAACAGCACGAGAATATTACTGGGGTATTGATCCAAACAAAGCTACAATTTCAAGTAATTCTGGACCAAGTCTTCCCCGAATATAGAGGTGTCTTTGGTGACTTATATTCAGTCATTTCTCTCTTAACTCTTTCAGAGTTTCCCTCATCTGAAGATATATTAAAGGCAAGTGTAGAAACACTAGCCGCCAAAATCGCTGAATTATGTAAAAGTCGTTCCTATCGATGGGCAAATGAAAAAGCGATTCAGCTCAAGGCTGCAGCAAATCGAAATCCGTTTGAAAAGACGGTTTATCAGAGTCATATTTTAAGTCTTGGTATGTATATCAACATCATTCTTCAATACAAAGAGCACCTATCCAAGTTAGAGTCTGAGATAGATGCCCTCTCTAAAGAAATTGAAGAATATAATATTATCAAATCTATCCCTGGAATCGGAGAAAAGATCGCGGCAACGATCATTTCAGGAATTGGGGAGATAGATCGATTTACTGATCCTAAAAAGCTGGTAGCTTTCGCTGGAGTTGATCCTAGTGTATTCGAATCTGGTAAGTTTACGGCCACCAAAAATCGAATCACAAAAAGAGGATCCAGCAGGCTTCGTCACGCTTTATATATGGCTGTTCGTTGTGCTATACGTGACTTTCGTAAAAGTAAAACAAGCGATGAAATCATTCCTCGAAACAAGAAATTACGAGAGTTCTATGATAAGAAGCGTAAGGAAGGAAAACCTTTTAAAGTAGCTGTTATTGCTTGTGTAAATAAGCTCTTACACTGGATTTTTGCCCTTTGAAAAAACAAAACGACTTTCCAAGATATAGATTAGAACCAAAAATAAACCAAATAACACGAAACCTTCCAACATCAGACTAAGGGAAGGTTATTTGGCATGCACATTTTCAGTATAGCATGAGATATTTTAAGTTTTTATTGAAAAATATTGACAAACTATTAGCTGATTTAGGTTAATAAGAGTAGGTAGTACATAGGTGGAATCCCTACTTAAACGATCCGAAACAACTAGTAATCCATTTTGTGTTATTTTCTGCAATAAAATCATCTGCAAAATTATAACTTGGTTTTTTGCCGAAAATTTGCTTTGATTTATAACTGGAATGTAAATTGACCGAAATTGAAAACAATAATACCAAGGGTATCCAAATCCTACTGGTATCTTGTTTTATATTAAACTTAAATGTAATAATCACTACAAGTAATGACATTAATAATGCAACCGAAAAGAAAATTTTGCTATCTGTTTTCCAGTTTTTATCTACCATAAATAAAGCCACCCTTTTTGAGGAAAAATTTTTCATATACTTGACCTTTCAAATATAAATATTCTTCTATTGGGTCAAATAATCCTTCTTGCACTAAACTGCTTCGTTACTTCAATAAGGAAAAAGCGTCTCTACTTATTGTAGAAACGCACCGGTTAGTACAACAAGAAAAATTAGTTGAATTACTCTTCTTCAACATCGAGTAAGTAACCAATAAATTCTTCATGCAAAGCAATATTCTCTTGTAACGATTGGTTAGTTTCTCTATCTATTATATCAATTAGCAAGTTGTCAGCTAACTCATCTCCACCATCAATCATCACACATAATGAATGGATGACACCCTCAATTATTTCATTTTGTACCTTTCTAAAAGCAAGCAATTCCGTTTTTGATGTTAATTTATTTGCTATTAGCTTATATTCATTTTCGCAATCTGACGCAATTAAATCTGCATCGGGCTCTAAATTCTTAATAGCAGTGTCCACCCAATAATCTTTAATATTTTTTAAATTTTCAAACAAAGGTTTTGGTTTTCGTTAATCATTTTTCATTATCCCTTCTTCAGCTATTCTGCCACGTTAGCCATCCATGAAGCGCAAAAATCGGCGCTTCACCACAAAGAATGAAAATGTATTGAATCTGTCCATACTGCTTCTAAGGCTGGGAGAGGAAGGTCGATCAACTATGGTGCCTTAGAGCCCATCCGTTAGTCTGACTCCAACGACCACGGTGCACCACAAACTGTCGCTCCCTTACGGGAAGCACTCATGGTAGATTAATCCTAATTCTGATTGTTGCACCAGCCTCCAATTTTCAAGCCTAGAAAGGAAGATTTCAATGGATGTAATCATTGAAAGAGCATGTGGTTTGGATGTCCATAAGGACAATATCACTGCTTGTATTATGACTTCAGAAGGAAAGGAGATTCAAACATTTTCTACTAAAACAGTTTTTCTTTTAAAGTTATTGGACTGGATTAAAGAGAATAATTGTACACAGGTAGCTATGGAAAGCACGAGTGTTTATTGGAAGCCTATTGTTAACTTATTAGCGTCCGAAGGAATCGAGTTTTTAGTAGTGAACGCTCAACACATGAAGTCTCTTCCCGGGCGCAAAACGGATGTTAAGGATGCGGAATGGATTGCCCAACTTCTTCGCCATGGACTTCTTAAAGCTAGTTTCATTCCTGACCGAAACCAACGTGAACTACGGGAACTTGTTCGCTATCGCCGAAGTATCATTGAAGAACGCGCTAGACAACATAATCGAATTCAAAAGGTTTTAGAAGGAGCTAATATCAAACTAGGTTCTGTTGTATCTGATATTATGGGAGTCTCATCGAAGGATATGCTTCGAGCAATCGCAGATGGTGAGAATGATCCTGAAAAACTAGCAAACTTCGCTCGTCGCACAATGAAAAAGAAAAAAGAAGAACTTGAATTGGCACTTCAGGGCTATATAAATCCTCATCAACGTTTGATGTTAAAAACGATTTTAACTCATATTGATTTTCTAAGTGAGCAAATTGAAATGTTGGATCAAGAGATAGCGCAAAGAGTAAGCTCATATCAAGAAGATATAGAACGACTCGATTCCATTCCTGGTATCTCCACAAGAATGGCTGAGCAAATCTTAGCTGAAATTGGTACGGACGTTGGAAATCAATTCCCGACCGCTGCACATTTATGTTCATGGGCAGCCTTGGTCCCCGGTCACAATGAGAGTGCAGGTAAAAGGAAGTCTACAAGATCTAAAAAGGGAAATAAGTATTTAAGATCCGCATTAACAGAAGCAGCTCAATCAGTAAGAGGGTCAAAAAACTATCTCGGTGCACTGTATAGACGTACAGCTGGACGAAAAGGAAAGAAAAAGGCAGCAATTGTTGTCGCTCATGCGATGTTGCGAATCGCATATTACCTTCTAACTCGAAAAGAAATGTATGTTGACTTAGGCGAAGATTACTTTGATAAACAAAGGCAAGTATCTATTGTACGCCATTCGGTTCGTAGGCTAGAAAACTTAGGTTATACTGTGACAATTACCGAAGCTTCCTAATTCGAATACGTCGATAAGACCTACTCTCTCCAATACTTTTAAATGCTCGCCTACGGTCTTTTCGCTTGTGCCGTAATCCTTCGCTAGTGTGTAATGGCTAGGAAATGCGTAACCCTTTTCTACGTTGTAGCGGTCTACTATTAGCGCATATAAATAGCTCATTTCAGGTTTGTAGCCCACCATATATACGTAGTACGTAATATTTTGCGTAAGTGCGATAAATTCTCCTTCCATTTCTTTTAGTTTCGATTTGCCCCATACTTTTTGCATTACTATTTCGCTCCTTATTTTTTGTAATTGGTCGGATGTAAATTCTTCCGATATATAATAAGGCGCAACGTTTTAGAAATTTTGGTATAAAAGTTAAAAAAAAATAACAAAAATATCTAAGGTACTACGGTAGGGCAAGATAGTTAAATATTACTTATATGGAAAGAGTGAAGAGGTTGTGAAGGTTATCGCATAATCTACGATGTAGTTAAGAAGGTATTGAGATATGTGAACAAATGATGGTTTGTATAATTTTCATACAATTAAACACTCTATAAGTATTGGAGGTGTTTGAATGAAAAACTCAAAATTATTGTTAATAGCTATAGCAGTAATTCCTTGGTTAACTATACCATTATTAGGTCGAAGGTCATTCAGGGCATTTTTTCCAGCCTCATTATTTATGTATATTTTTTCAAAAGTCATGTCTGTAATCGGTGAAAGAAAAAAATGGTGGGGGTTTTATGAAGGAATACCACCTTTTAACAGTATGGATTTTTTTATGTTTGGTCCTTATTTTATCACCAGTTTTTGGATGTTAAAATTTGGTTATGGGAAATTTTCCCGTTTTTTAATTTATAATGCTCTTCTTCATATAGTGTATATTTTCTTAGGATTAAAATATATGAAACGATATAGAATACTAAATGTTAAAGTATCTAAAATTCAATATTTGGGTTATCACTTTTCGAGAACACTCCTTTTATATGCATTTGAATTTATTAGGAGGAAGCTGAATACAGTATGCTATATATTTAAAGCTAATTAATCCATTTTACTATTGTTTGTAATCATGGTATTAAAAGTAACTAATAAAACCAAAACAACTACGAGAGCGATTCAAGATGGAGAGCATTACGTAACAAAGAACAAAACGAGACGTAGCCCACGACAAAAGATTAAGGCAAAAATCGAAAATGGAAAAATGACATTTGGGTGTAACGCCTTGCTAGTTACGAAAGGATAGGCACAGAGCTCCCGTGAAGTTGGTACGATTTTTTGAGTTAAAATTTTTGATAGCGAATTTTTGTCACCTGCTTAACGCCTTGAGTTAAAAAATATATTGCGCTATTTCTAGGCGGTAGATGAGTAGCCCCTGCCGCCGTGGGCTGGGGGTTTTGCATTGTTACCGTTCTTGGACGCATAGAAGCCTTCTCTCGCTTTCTAGGCTCTCTTTATGCGGTAGTTTTCGAAGCACAAAACAACAAAGCAAAGAACGAAAGCTCTGCGCTCCTCTACGGCTCTTAGCTTGCTTGCTGTTGCGATTGAATGCGATTGTTTACGCTGCTGCTTTCGTTGCTCTTACTTCGATAGTAAAGAGATAGCGCATAATGTAGCTAATAAACTACGGTAGCCCTGCCGCCCCTGTGTAAGCGTGTAATACTGCTATATGTGCGTAGGTTTAACGTAAGATAGAGCGGCAGCATTATACATATCGGCATAAAAAAAAGCAACGCAATAAGCGTCGCAAATAGCCAAATAGGGGAAAGGTTAGTATACGGCTTTCCTTTGAATTGGGGCAGGATTATTTTAAACGCCATTTCCAACCGGCTTTAACACTTCCAAAATTAGTGGAGGGTATTTGACAAATTAGAAATGTTGCTAATTGCTGTATTTTTTTGAATGTAAAATAAGGCTTATTCCATTAAAGCACCCGATAGTTTAAGTGTATTTCTTCACAATATTTCAATGTAGAAGTGAACTTCTTATTTATTACTACTTCACGATGAATCCGATAATCCCTATAACAATCAACAGAATTCCACTTAAAAATTGTCCTAATCCTGAAGCTTCTCCCATTAGTAACAAGTTGAAAATGTTTTTACTTTTTTGGTTTTTTCCAAATAAGCCATCATCTGTTTTCATACGATAAATTCCCCAAATTATTAAAACTACTCCTAAAATAAATGGTATGATAAGCATTTATATTCCTCCGTTGTTTTATTGATATGTGCATCTTTTTGTAATGTATTATTTGTCATCCTCATCAAAAATGAACGTTTCTTCAATTGATAAATTGAAAACTGAAGCAATTTTATAGGCAAGTAGCACAGATGGATTATACTTTTGTTTTTCTAATGAGATAATTGTTCTAGAAGATACACTTACTTTATCAGCTAATTCTTGTTGCGTTATTCCATATTCTATTCGCAATTCTTTTACTCTATTTTTCATAAATCCTCCAAATCAAAGGACAAGATTGTAATACTTCCTTGCTCCAATTTCAATAATTATAAATGTTATTAAGACAACAAATAATGCAGTATTTGTTGGGATTCCCACAAAATTAGTTGAAAACATAAGAATGAAAATTTCGCATATCAGAATATGCAAGGAAAAGCGAGCAACTTTTCCATCAATTAAAGCATCTCTTTCGTCATATTCCTTTGTAAATTCCTTTTCTAATGATTTATTCTTTCGGAATTTCATGTAAGAAATTGTTGAGATCACCAAAATTATCCCGCCTAAGAATACTTTGATATAGCCAAAATTAAAACCTACTGATGTATCTAAAATTATTTGTATGATTCCCAATAAAATTATCAATATTGAGACTGAAAAACGCTGTATGAATAGATTTTTTTTCAAGCATACCTCTCCTATCAAAACTTATTTTCTGAAGTGAAGTTCATTTTATATGAAGTTTACTTCACGTGAAGTTAATTTCATATTACAGAGGTACAAGGCAAATGTCAATAGGTAAATAATAGTGCTGCACAAAAAAGACTGCTTATTAGCAGTCTTGATCTTAAGCATTTATAAACCTCTTTTTCTTAAACTATCCTGCCCCGTTTGTTGAATAAGAAAAAGACCGCCGCAGCGATCATCACCGGAAACCAATATATAACTCAAGCACCAGTTACTTTAATAAGCATTAGTTATTTCTTTTTCTTTTCAAAAAAGGATTGGAAACCATACAAAAGAAATGCTTTGTAAAAGAAGAATAAGATAAATTGGGAATAATAAACTCTATCATCAATTGAAAAAAAGAACTTCGAATAAGAAAAACATAGGGAGATTTTAGTCT
>NZ_JBKFGJ010000036.1:0-9503 GCF_051233465.1 Neobacillus solisequens
AATTTATCCTTACGAGATAAATCCAACCATAGTATCGAGCTTAAACTCTAAAATTACAATCTATAAAATACTGAGAATACTGGAGAAAACGCGAGTTTTCACTTTGTTTATTGAGGGAGGTTAGTGCAAGAAGGATTATTTGACCCAATAGAAGAATATTTATATTTGAAAGGTCCAGTATCTGAAAAATTTTTCCTCAAAAAGGGTGGCTTTATTTATGGTAGATAAAAACTGGAAAACAGATAGGAAAATTTACTTTTGGGTAGCATTATCATTACTTGTAGTGATTATTACATTTAAGTTTAATATAAAACAAGATACCAGTAGGATTTGGATACCCTTGGTATTATTGTTCTCATTTTCGGTCAATTTACGTTCCAGTTATAAATCAAAGCAAATTTTCGAGTTTCTTGGGAATATATTTATGATTATTGCTGTATTTGGTATACTAATAAATTGGTTATTAAAAGGTTTGTCATTATGATAAATTACAACAGAAAAGTGGCTTTAGAAAAGTTAAATAAAAGGTTCGTCTTTTGACGGCCTTTTTTTAGTGAGAGTAAACAGAACTTCAAAATGGTTACTAAGTATACTAGATTGTGAAAGAATGTACTTAAAGTAACGGGAGCTTTTGTTTAATAAGGAAATTAGGTTAGAAAAAGGAATGTCCCCAAAATTGAGACATTCCTTTAGATTAACTAGAGTACAACTTGCTTTTAAAAAGTACAACTTAGTTTTAATAGTGCATAACTTACTTTTAACAGCGTACAACTTAGTTTTAACGGGACATGATCAATGGATGTAAGCGGATAGGAAAAGAGAGAACTATTCGTATAACACCAATTAACGCTTTAATAAACATGGTGTCGAGAACGTCTAAACCTTTGATACGTAAGGGATTGAGCGTTTTTTTTATTATTCCATAATTAAGGTTAAGAAGGATTAACGCTTATTTCAGGAATTAACGCTTATTTCAGGAATTAACGCTTATTTTGCGAACTTCTAAGTGTATTTATAGCAGAAAATAAAACGTGGGGAAACTTGCGGAGAAATGACGGAAAAAAATTAAAACTATTCTATTTACCCCATACAAATTTAATTATGAAAATAGTTGAACTATAAAACTATTCTTTATCACAACCAATTTTATTTTTTGTAATTAAACCTAACAGGGTTTACTTGAAGATCCGACTACCAATAAGATGGACTTTTTTTATTTAACTAACAGAGCAGGTTAGTTAAAGAAGAAAAAAGGTTTATGCATATTTGATTTAAACTGTGCAATAGAAGGGTAGTCCAAGTAGGTTCTATCATAGCAAAAATTATTAAATAAATGTATTCTGTTTCTAATTTCAATTAATCTTGGACTAAAACTAGTTTACATTAGAATAGTGTTCCTTAACAGAAGGAAGAAGAGTAATCGATTGAATTAATAGACCTAGGAAAATGTAGAATACGTGAATAAATGCAACTCCTTGAATCATATACATTTCGACTGTAATCCAAATGATTAAGATAAAACCAATGTAAAGCGAACTATTCCATGACCAATGTGTGGCTTTATAAATACTGAGCTTTTTAGCAACTTTTAACTGCTTTTCTGAGATAAGAAAGATTGCAGTAATTATTGGTAAAACTCCAAGTCCAACAAATAGTATTAATCCTGGAATGAGGAAATTATTAAAAGGGCTATGTTGTAACATGTTAAGAGGCATATGCAAAATTGAACCATCTGGAGAAAGGATCATTGTGCCTCCACCAAAAAGTGCACCTATTCCCAGAAACATATGTAGAACAATTAACAAATAGCAAGAAAAAGACTTTCGATGTTTTGAATACATTGAAATCAACTCCAAATGATTATTTTTACAATCACATTAATTTTACTGTATGATAAAAATTTTGATTAGTTAAAACGTGTCATTACTGTGAATATCTTTTTTTAAAACTGAGAAGATTTGTTCATATGAACGTATTACACAGTTCGAAGATATTGTGAAGAAATGCACTTAAACTAATGGGTGCTATTGTTAAAAATTATGGTTCCTTGCAAACAATTTCAAAAAATGCTATTCTAAGTTGAATTATTTTTGTTCGGTGTAAAGGATAGTATTAGTAAAATCTTTTCGTCTTGATGATCACTGAGTGCAAGGATAGTAACACTTTGTGTGCAAAGCACACTGCAGGAGGAAACAAAATGGAACAAGGTAAAGTAAAATGGTTTAACGCAGAAAAAGGTTTCGGATTTATCGAACGTGAAGGTGGAGAAGACGTATTCGTTCATTTCTCAGCTATCCAAGGCGAAGGTTTTAAATCTTTAGACGAAGGTCAAGCAGTTACTTTTGACGTTGAGCAAGGTCAACGTGGAGCTCAAGCAGCTAACGTGCGTAAAGCTTAATAATAAAAACAACTAAAGCAGGCTCTTTATTGAGTCTGTTTTTTATTTCTTCTTTTAAAAACAAGCAGCCCCACTCACTAATGAGTAGGGCACATGTAAACAAGTAAATCAAATGGTAAACACATTCTAACATATAATTTGTAGGATTCCTATTTTCTTCAACCTAAATGGATAAAAATAACACAGATACGTAACACAAGGTAGAATAAAAATGGGGTGAATGTATGAGTAAAGCTAAGGGAAAAAGCGGAACTGGCAGAGGAACAGACAAGAAAGGATGGAATCGTTGGCAAGCTAGTGCAAACAAAACAAAGAGTGCCAAACCCTATATAAGTAAAGGTACAAAAATAACGGATATTGCCAAGACCACGAGGAATAGTTAAAGTAACATATCCGAAATATAGCTCAGCAGAATAAAATATATGAACAAAGGTACTTTTATATAAAGGCAGCCAGATGTATTCTTTTTCAAAAGAAGATCTTTCTATATCCCCTTAATGGAAAAATAAATATGGTACCAGAAATGAATAGTGAACATTAGATTACAATTCTCTGTATAAAAAAAGAATATGTGAGGAATGAAAAAAATGAGAAAAATATCAATGATAAATTTTATCGGATGGATATTTATTGTTTTTCTAACAGTAAGTAAAATATTCTATTCGAAACAATTATCATATTATCATTTTTAACTACAGGTTTCGGTGGATTAATCTGCATCTGTATTGGACTATTCTTAGTTCTTTATAAGCCTAAATCAAAGAATGCAATTAATTAAAAAAATTGCATAAATGGCAACAAACTTAAGATTTAGTTTAAACGACATTCATGAACTAATAAACTGCTGGCTAAACTGGTGAGGTGAACCTTACCATAAATAGGTGCGGTTATTTGAGAAGGTGGGTATTATGACGAAGGATATGGTGCTTAGACAAGTGGATGTGGTTCGAGCCATTACTCTCAAAAGGTTGGAATCTATCACAGAAGATGTGGCCGATATTATGCCTATGGGATTTAACAATACGATTCGTTGGAACATTGGTCATATTTTAATTGTTCAAGATCAGCTTGCTTCGAACTTTGCAGGATTACCGCCACAACTTTCCCTTGAATTTTTTACCCTATTTGGAAATCGATCAAGACCAAGCGAATGGCAAGTAGAACCTCCAACACTAGAAGCCTTATCCTATGAATTAAAAAAGCAAACTGCTTTCATCAAGGATTCTCTCGGCGATCGCTTACAGGAAAAAGCAGTAAAACCCTTTATTCGACTTGGTTTTAGGATGGAAACAATCGGAGAAATTCTAGCGTTTAGTTTACACCATGAAGGAATGCATACTGGTGTTATTTATGCGATTCAACGTGCTATAGAAGGTTCTAACAATTGAAAACGATTGCTGAGTGGTAAGAACCATACCTTGGTAAATAGTTAGAGAAATATTTGATTATGTTGCTATAAAAAAAATAAATCGTAATGAGGTGAAGACAATGAATACAAAAAAATATATGTCTTATCCTCATAGTGCTTTTTAGTTATTTTTCTTAGAATACATTAATTAGGCTCAGAGGGCATGATTCACTCTCAGGGCTTTTATTTTTAGACAGAAAGAAAGTTTATACCCCCATGCCAATCTATGACAGCCACTTACGAAGTGGCTGTTATTTTTTGGTGGTCATGGCACCAATAGTGAAATTCGTTAAGATTTACAAATAGATCTGGACCCTATTAGGGGGAATATGTATTAACTTGAATGACTTAGGATCGTTAAGACCTAGGTAGACCAAAAGCATATATATAAAGAAAAACACATTGAATTGTGGATTCAGTGTGTTTTTTGGAGGACACTCAAATTGAATAGATTTTTTTATTCAGGTTTAACAGCCATAAATTCATCTATCGTTTCTGGGGTATGGTTACCTTCTTTTCCATTGAAAAGATCCAAGTTAACGGTGATATCCATACAGCCAAGGTATTTTCCATTTTTATCATGTACCGCCATAAACTTTTGGTAAATTTGACCCGTTTCTTCACCAGAGCGCTTTGGAAACCAAAATTCCCATTCATTCCGTGCTCCTGAACGGAAATCATTCAACAGTTTCTCAACGTGATGAGCCACTTTTGGATGAAGCTCAAGCACATGGCGACCAATTGCTTCCTTACGACGACCATGGACACGGTTTGGATTATTTGAATACCAGCGGAAAATATCATTAGCATCGCAAAAACCCATTTCAAATGGTAAAAGATTGATAATTGAATCCAAAGTGCTTGCTTTAATTGCACCGGTTTCAAAATTAATGACAGTATCAGGACTAATTAATTCAGACAATTTTTCTTCAGACATATAAAAACCTCCAATATATAATCTTCGTTTAATAGAAAAATAAAATAGTACAAATAATAGTGAAAAAAATCGACCCACTTCTGAGGGGGATTATTATTTAAAATTAGAATAATGATAGCATTATTAGTGATAGCCAAATGTGATGTAGCTCACGAAAGTAATTTTGATTAATAAAGCTTTATGGAACGGGCTGTTACAACTGACAATATTTGAGACTCAGACCCCCAAATTTTTTTATTATAGAAGATCCATAAATTTGAAGGGAAATCTTCTTTAATGTCGAAATAACCGGTATCTAAAAAAAAGAGGGTTATTTAATGAAAAAGATTTTATTCCTTCAAGAAAATGATAGGAAAGAAGTTTTAAATGAGATTAATGCCAATTTGGAAACAAAAAATAGACTTTTAAAGTTAATACTTTTAAATCCAGATAAGAAAGTAAGTAAAAATATTACTCGGGAGAAACAGTTCAGATATGAGAATCAAATAGCACTACTTGAAAGAATTAAGGGGATGGTTATTACTTGCAATAGTAGACAACAGATTAATGAAATCAATAAACTAATTGAATATTATCAATCATTATCTTAAGAGTATTCTCAGGGCTTTTTTTCAAATTTGCAGTCAAATAATGCTCAATTTAGCTGTCAATTTGACTGCAATTTCGGGTGAAAATGAAAATACATATGCTTTATTGAACAGAACGGGGCGGTTTAGTGAAAGAAGGAGTTGCGAAGTAAAACATCGAATAGAAAAAAAGGAATATGGACTAAGAAGGAGTAACTCATCTTTTTGTTGGACTATTATTTTACTAAAGAGCAATAGAAGATGATTTTGGGCAGGGGGAGTAAAATGGAGATTTTAGAACTACCGATAGAATTTGAATTTAATGGACAAAAAAATCTAATTTATCCCAGTTTAATTATTACTAACAATGATTTAACGTTAGTAGATACTGGGTACGCAAACTTTTTACCTCTAATTGAAAATGAAATTAAAAAAAGTGGATATGAAATAAAGAATTTAAAGAATATTATTATCACTCACTATGATGATGACCATATTGGTTCCTTATATGATTTTAAAACAGAATTTCCTTGGATTAATATAATAGCTAGTGAGATTGAATCAAAATACATAAGTGGTATGCTGAAAGCGGAGAGATTAGTTCAAGCTGAAGCACTGCTAGATAAATTGCCA
Source organism: Neobacillus solisequens (assembly GCF_051233465.1). Taxonomy (NCBI): domain Bacteria; kingdom Bacillati; phylum Bacillota; class Bacilli; order Caryophanales; family Bacillaceae; genus Neobacillus; species Neobacillus solisequens. The sequence continues at coordinate 5,943 of NZ_JBKFGJ010000036.1, forward strand.
ATTGAAGAAGTAGAATTTGGCAAATGGTTTATTCGGCAACTTAAGAATTTGAAGCATATATCGGTTGATGAAAAAGTTCAAGATGGCAGTAAGATTTTAGATGGAAAATGTACGATTGTAGCAACTCCAGGGCACACATCAGGTCATATTTCATTATACTTTCCTAGTATAAAAACGGTTATTACGGGTGATGCAGCTGTTAATGAGAATGATAAATTGGTTATTGCTAATCCACATTTTTGTTTAAATATTGGGAAAGCAGAAGAGTCCTTAGATAAGATTAAAAATTTAGATGTAAAAACTTTCTATTGTTATCATGGTGGTAAATTATCCTTATAATTGTGTGGAAAACTACTATATCTTAAAGAATATATCAACTTGAATTTTAAAGATGTACTTAAACCACATGAAAATAAGTTCTTTTAGAATTGAAAAAAGCATTAATTAAGAAGAACCTGTTCAATCGTTTAAAAAAAGAGAAAGACATGACTGGATTAAGGTCAGTAACAGTATTGACAAGTCTGAACCATTTTTTATTCTTTGTGGTGGAGTTCTGCTGCATGGTGCTCCAGTTTAAGTTGATGATCGCCACGGCGGTCATTTTTTGTTATTGAGGGAGATTAGTTGAGGAGTGTTTTTTAACTTTTGTGCAGCACTTGAGGCAGATAGTCAAGAATTAACTTAGCATCAATAGCCGTGAACCGTATCATAAGTAAATGAGGTACAAAAATTTACAAAAAGCACCTTATTGAATTTAAAATAAGGTGCTTTTTAAAAAACTAAATTATTGTTTTTTTAGTCGTTTATGTGCGGAATTTCGATCTGCAGTAATGGGAATATGGTTCAATGCTTTTCCTAAGCCATAGTGAGGCATATTTCCATAAATAGCTTCATAATTACCCCTACTTATTTGATATGTTTCATGATAAATTCCAACTGCATCATTGTTTCCTACTTTTTGGTTGAAATTTTTCCAAGCAGTCAAATGTTTTTCATTATTAGCATAAGCGAGCAGGTCTTCGACTGAACGCCAATATTGGATTATGGCAGTTGTTTTCATTCCAAAATAACTTTCCATCGATAAAAATCCTAGCTCCTCTTTGTTTGTATAAAGCTCCTTAATCATTCCAGGCATGGCAGTAGCTACTGGTAACCACTTATGAATTGCGAGTCGCTTGTTAACTCTCATTCCAATGATGAAAACGACAATATCCTCTGTATTCTCAATGGTATAACGCCCCGTATAAATGTGGTTAGTCATTACTAATTCCCCTTCCTATAAAATTTATCAAGAGTATACTCGCACCAGTCTATCGCTGCTTTGGTCGTTCTTTTTCCATAATCCAATGTACACAGCCAATATATTGAATCTTCATCATTATCTTTGTGATTAATAATAGCCTGTTCAATAGATATATAGGTTTGATAACGTTCTTCAAGATCTTGCTTATAATTCTGTATAAGCAATACCTTTTTTTCTTGAGCTTGATAGCGACCAAAAAATAATTTAAGCAAAACTTCATTTCGCTCAGTTGGTAAATGTTCAATTGGCTTCTCCAACCAATTCTTTAGTACATCTAATCCTTTCGAGGTTAAATAATACTCATAACTATCAGGTTTTCCATGTCCAGATGAAGTACGAACTTCTGCTAATTCCTCTTGGGCAATTAATTTTAGAGTTGGATAAATTTGTCCATAACTAATTTTCCAAAAATGGTTTAAGCTCTGATCAATGCACTGTTTAATGGCATAACCAGATTTACATTCAGTAGTTAATATTCCTAATATTGCATATGTTGTAGCGTTATAACTTTTCAATAATGTTCTCACACCTATCTAAAAGATATATATCATTTAGATACATATTAATAAATTTAAACAAAAAACACAAGTTAATTTTCTGAATAAACAAAAAACATTTCGACATAAGATGATAAGACAAAACCTCATTTTGTAAATTCACGCTGTGCCGAATCATTAGTAAGTGAGATATTAATGTGAAAAATTACTCTTATAGAATTAAAAAGATGGAAATTTATTTGAATTTTGTCTAGTCTGTAAGGTCGTGATTCCAACCCATTTTGTGCAGTGCGATTGTGAATCATTTCACTTAAACTATAGGGGTCTTGAGCTCAAGAATGATCGCTGCGGTGGTCTTTTTTGCTTGTTATGTAAAGGAAGCAGGTTACTTAAAGAAGGAATTTCAAAAAGTAGGGCGAATATTACAGATAATTTTATTTGAAATTGGGTGTAACAATGGACTTATCCATCAAAGTAAGCGAAATAGATTTCTCCATCTTTATTGGTCAAACTGTAACTGAAGTGCTTCTTATTGGTTTAGAGTTAATAAGAGTTAAGTTTAACGAAGGTAATCTTAATGTTGAATGCTCGTGGAGATTGAGAAATAGAAGAGGCATAGGTATATCAGATGGAAAAGAAATGGATGTTGTTTCAATTTTGGAGAGAAATTTATTAGGCAAAAAAATTACGAATGTTTATCATTTTGAACCAACTGAAGATTTGATTATTGAATTTAACAAAGAATTGTATTTAGATTTGTTTGCTGATTCAACATCTTTTGAGCAGTATCAATTGTATGAAGGTGTTAGTCTGTTTCTGATTGGTTAGTAAATGCTATTCCTGATCTAACGAAGGAAAGAGTTTAAGATCCTGCTGCCGATTTTAGTGGCCATTTTCTCTTGAACTAACTGGCAGTTAAGTTGAAGAAGGGAACACTTTTAAAAAAACGAATACGCAATAAAAATGGTGCTTCACAACAGTGATAGCACCTCTATTACGCACTAGTCCCAGATACGGATTCTTGGAACACCTGCGGTTCTTAAATAATCTAATAACTGACCAGTATGAACAGATTCGTGATAAGCAATGCGTAGGAGCATATCCCCCAGGTTTCTTATGTATCCTGCATCAGAACGGTCAATTTTAATATTTGTTAAGTCTTCTTCAGAAAATGATCTGATTGTATTTATGAATTGATTACGATAGGGTTCGGCAAATTCCAATTCAGAATTTACAGAAGTAAAAGGTCTGTTTTCAAAAGGGGAATTAAAAACGGATAAACTTCCTTTATTTTTAAGTGCAAGGTGATAATAATGTTCGCTTTCCAGTACGTGCCTGACCATTTCTTTGCAATTCATTGCTCCATTATCTGGCTTCCAACTTAGTTTTTCTTCAGGTATAGTTCTCCAGACTTTTATGCTTCTTCTTCTTACTTCATTTAAGTTTAAAATAATTAATTCAATTGAATTCATAAAAGTTCCTCCTTTGATAAGCATATTATAATTATACACGAATGAACGTTCGTGCCAATCTGAAGGAGGAATATTTTACAAAATTTAGTTGTACTTTATATGAACGGTGCAGAAGAGGTGCTGCATTTAAAGGATTGTTTCTTTGTTGTTGAACTAACGTAGCAGGTTTCTTCAAGAAGGCATTAGGTTAAAAGGAGGAATATTTCTGAAAAAGTTTCGTGGGAAAAAGAGGTATTTTCGTAATATATGGCGGCAAGTAAATAATATTAATTTGGAACTTGATAATGAG
>NZ_JBKFGJ010000037.1:0-6931 GCF_051233465.1 Neobacillus solisequens
CTCCAGTAATATTCTCGTGTTGTCTTGTAAGATTCCGAAGGTTTAATAGTTGAACTCCTCGCTTTTTATACGGCTCTAGATCCTCCTTATAAAACAGCTCGCAGAGATGGTAAGCATCAGCCGCATCTGTTTTTACTTTCCTGAGACTTGAACTTTTAGCCTTATAAGAAATCAGTGGATTTATGATGATCAATAAATACCCACGGTCTTCCAAGTATTGAACAACAGGGGAATGATAATGTCCCGTTGCTTCTAGGATGATTGGTGGTTTTTGACCAGTTTCCTTCTTTACTTCCTCCAGAAATTCTAGAAGTAAACTTAGACCCTCAACAGTATGAGAAACTTTAAAACTCTTACGATATGGCTTACCTTTTTCCAAAAATGCTTGAACCTGACTTTCTCCTTTTGAAACATCCAGACCAATGACTGGATTCATTATTAAATCTCCTCCTAAACTAGTAATTTGCCAGTAACCCCTAATCCTCCATGCAGTATCACAGCTTCGCTTGTTATACGGGATCTAAGTCCCAACCAGCCTCAATCATGTTTCTACAAGTAGGGGGCGAACCGTTTACTTGACGGGGTCGATCCCCACGGGCAGTTACGTTCTACCCTGGCTACTGATATAATAAGACCAAAATAAATAAGGTCAACCAGAAATTTTTAGCATTCTGGCTAACCTTATAATACGAACGGGCAGGTTAGTGCAAGAAGAAGGATAGTCATCTATACAGTTTTATTGAATAAATATATATCCCATTGTATGTTTATTTTATCGGGGAGGGATTAATTATGGAGATTAAATTTGCAGAAATATCGGACGCTCCAATAATTCACGATTTAATGTTCAAGGCATTTATGGAATATAAAGATGAAGTGCCACCATCAAGTGCATTAGAGGAGACAGTTCAATCAATAACATCTGCTTTAATTGAAGTTGAGAAAAGTATAATTGCATTTGTTGAAGATGAACCAGTGGGAATGGTTCGTTTTCAATTGAAAGAAGAAGGACTTTATTTTTATAGACTTTCAGTTATTCCAGAAAAACAAGGTCAAGGAATTGCAAAGAAATTATTAGCATCATTAGAAGAATATGCACATAAAAATGAAATTTCTACAATCCTTTGTAAGGTTCGAATGACTATGCCTAAAAATATACAACTATATAGTTCGATAGGATATAGCATTGATAATGAGGAAGTAGTACATAAGCCAAACGGTATAAATATACAGGTAGTTTCTATGTTGAAGAAGTTATAGTTCTTAAACTAATGGGGGCGTTGATCCAAAAAGGATTAACGCTTCTTTTTGTTGAACTATATTGAAGTAACCGGCAGGTTAGTGGAAGAAGAAATGGTAAAATAAAATAAGTAATATTACAAATTGGTGTAGATTTGAAATAAAGTCGTACTGTTTATAAAAAAGATGTACTGTTTAAAATAAAGTTATACCGTTTATAAAAAAGTTGCACCGTTTTACCCCTTTGGATACGATTATCCAAAGGGTTGTTTCTATGTCCCATAGAAAAAGAAATAGTTAATACTTGCAATATTCAAACTAGTACTGTATAGTTCTAGTTATGACAAAGGTAAAATTAATGAATCAAAAACGTGTGATTGAAGTGGCGGCAACATTATTTTTAGAAAAAGGGTTTGCTTATACAAGTATGGATGAATTAGTGCGTGTAAGCAAAGTATCAAAATCTAATGTGTATTATCACTTTTCTAATAAGGAAGAATTGTTAGAAGGGGTCGTTGATTATTGGATTGAAACGTATCAGCGTGCCATTGATGAAATACTTTCTCAGAACCAATTATTAGTTGAAGATCGTGTCCAGCTGTTTTTAAAGCATTTATCACAGGGAGTTCAGTCAAGGGAGTATAACGGTGGCTGTCCATTTATTACTCTTTATATTCAAAGTCCTGCACAAGCCACGCACATAAAAGAAAAAATAGGTCTCTTTTTTACAGGATTACAAACGAAAGTCTCTCTATTACTAAAACAAGGAGTAGAAAAAGGGGAGTTTAGAAATACGATTAATATTGACGAGGTAGCGGCACTTTTTATAACGAATCTTGAAGGAGCGCTATTTATTTCAGAAACATTGAAGGATGCAACTGTTATCAAGAAAATAGCAACCCATTTTTTTAACTTGCTTCGATAAGAGAAGCATTTTTTTTACATTGAATTAGTACTATATAGTCCTAAAAAGGAGCGCGGATATGAGAACAATATTTTTAACTGGTGGAACAGGCTTTATTGGGAGGCAATTAGTGGAGGAATTAACTAAAGAGGAAGTTATGATTTTTCTTTTAGTTAGGTCAAAAAGTAAGGCAACACGCATTTTTCAAGAAAAAGGTATTTTAAATGAGGCAGCCATACACTTTATTGAAGGTGATTTAACGAAAACAGATTTAGGTTTAAGTGATGAAGATAAGGATAGGGTATTAAAAACGGATGTGATTATTCACGCGGGTGGACCAATGGATATTAAAGCGACAGAGAAAGAGGCAGTTTCTGTAATTTTAAACGGTGCCAAGCATATCGGTGAATTAGCTAAAAGTATTCATCAATTGAAGGGCTTGCAGCAATTTATTCATATAGTAGGTTATATGAGCCCCTTGGATGATAAAAGTAGCATGGTTACGATTGATGTGTTTAAGGAAGGCAACGATTATTTGAAAATAAAAAATTCATATGAAAGAACAAAATTTTTAGCAGATCTTTATATTCGCCAGCAGGCATCTGAAATAGGCTATCCGCTTTCTGTGATTAATCCACCAACTGTAGTCGGCAGTAGTAAAACAGGGAGTACGGAGCAAGTAGCAGGCTTAGGCTTGCTTGTGACGAGTATGCGAAGAGGGCTAATGCCAGTTGTTCCTGGAGGTAAGGGGTATAGATTACCACTTATTTCAAACGATGAGCTAGCGAAGTTTATTGTGCAGGTTTTTAAACAGGAGCAACCGTCTATTCAAACATATACACTTGTTCAAGACAAACAGCTTGATCCAAATATGTCTGAATTATTAGGAGTTATGTCAGAAAGTATGAATATGGTAGCACCTAAAATCTCTGTCCCAATTCCTTTCATGAAGGCACTTATGAAAAGTGGGGTAAGTAAAATAACACAAATTCCATCGGATGGACTGAACTTTATTACAAATAGGAAGTTTTCAAATGATTCATCGAAAAAAATCATGGGAGGGGATTGGTTTAAGAAGACGAGTGTAATGAAATTTTTCCCAGCCGTTGTAGCGGATTTGGATTATCGCTTGATGTATCAAAATGACCAGCATAATCATGCATTTGAACGGACATTAATCGGAAACACTGTCATTTATCAAATACAAGGAGAGGGTAAGCCGTTTATTTTATTACACGGTTTATTGAGCGATGGAGAGGATTTATTTCCTTTAGGACTAGAGCTTCATGAAAAAACTGGTCAACCGGTATGGATCCTGGATCTTCCAGGTTTAGGACGTTCCCCTTTTAAACGAGAGAAAAACCTTCTTGATCTCTATTTGAATGTATTGAAAGAGTTAATGGGGGAAGCTACTAATGGTGCATATTTGATTGGCCATTCCTTCGGTGCGGTAATTCTTCTAGAAGCATTAGTACAAGAGTACATTGATACGAAGAATACTATTACTTTACTTCAGCCACCTGTTGCAAAAAGAAATTCTAACTCGTTTAATGCTCCTCAATTTATGAACAAATGGGCTTTGAAATTGGCAACTGCTAATTTGATAGAGCGATATTTATTAGGTAATGGTCTGTTTGAAAGTTCAGAGAGCATTCCGGAACATTATATTTCCAAAGTAAGTAGGAGCTTTACTTCGCCAAGAATTTTAAATACAACGGTTCAGCTTAACAGTTTTCTATTGAAAGACTATCAGGGTGATTTTAATAAAGTACAAAGGTATAATCTTCATATTATTTGGGGAGATCATGATAGAAGCTATTTTGCTCCATTACATCTTGGTAAAGTTGATATTGTTCCATATGGTCATCATTTCCCTCTTAGCCATCCAAGGGAAACGGCTGATTTGGTTATAAAAAATAGTAGTACTAGCAGATGATAGTGTGGGGTAAATACAAAAAAAGTGTGTAGTAAGATTGTTCGTTCAAAGTTTGGTTTAACATCATCGGTTGTCCTGTATCCAATAATAAAAGAAAATAGTATTTTTTGCTTGGATAAGCTTAATCATAGGTGCATTATCATATTGCTTCTTATGTATTTTCTTTTAGGAAGTCCAGTCATCAGAGAACAATCTTTTTTTCAAAATAGATTCTTTTATTTTCGCTAATATAGCGGTGAAAGAGGAACTGTAGTTTTGAAATAAAGTCGCGATGTCACGATGTTTATAAAAAAGTTGCGAAGCTTTACCCCTTTAGATATGGTTATCTAAAGGGGTATTCTTATAGTGAACCAAAAGGTGTATTAGAGAATTGTTTAGTAACAATAGAATTGTTCAGCAATCGGGCGCAATCCTTGAAATAAGGACAAGCGCTTATTTTTCATTTTAGGGCCATTTAATTGAGTAAGAGGTTATTGAACCTTACCTTATAAGCCAAGCTGCTCCTGCTAAACGCTATTAGTTAAAAAACAAAAATAGTGTTGAGAGTGCTTAAATATCAATAGTTGCATCAACTTCGTCTATTATGGCATGTGCTGAACAAAATTGGTCGGTCGCAGTGGCATCTTTTTTGCTTGGAAATGAAAGAGTGTTGCATGGATCGTTTCCATATCACAAATTTAGACTTTAAAGTTGCTTATCCTTTAGGTAAGTCATTAACTTCATATGCCGCCCGTATTCCAGATTCAATAGCTCCTTGCATCCAAGCATGGGTAAGTGTAGTATGTTCACCAGCAAAGTGCACTTTTCCCTCAGCCGTAGGAATATAAGTATGTAGCTGCAATTCCTGCCCAGGCTCAAAAGCTGTAAAAGCTCCGCAAGAATAAGGATTCTTACTCCAGCTATAAGAAGCCCCTGAAACAAACTCAGAATAAACCTGATTCCCATAAATTTCTGCTAAGTTTATTAAAGCATATTGGATACGCTCACTTTCAGATAGACTATCCAATGTTAAGGCCTCATCGGCCCATGTATAGCTCGCTAAAACTACCGCAGGTCCATTTGAACCAATGCCATAACTAGGGTAATAAGTAAATCGAATTGGCAGTTCGGTTATGGATTTGCCACCAAGCTGACCTTCTTTTTCCCAAAACCTGCTTTTAAACTCTATCCCGATTTTTGTTGAGGCTAAATAATTGAGTTCGCGAATCGCTCTCCTTTTATAATAGGAAAAAGAACCATAAGGTTCGATTTTCACAAACCGCAAGGTCGAAAAAGGTATGGTTACTATAGCAAGATCACCAGTTATGGTGAAATTCTCGTCGGTATGTTGATGTATACAATGAATCGTTATACTATTTGGATACTGGGATATTTTCATCATTTTTTGGTTGAACAAAATATTCTCTTTTAATTGAGGTAAGAATGCGCGTGGTAATCGATCCATTCCACCCGTTATCTCATAGAATTGATTGTTTGATGAGAAGAGCAACATTTCTCGTAATACTTCAATAAATGACATCCCCATATATGCTTCCAAATCAAGAAGCACACCTATCATATCAATTGCACCGTTTGAAAAATAAGAGTTTAAGAAAGAACCTAATGATTGATTTCTATATTGTTTTTCTACAAGCGGCCAATTCCTTTCTGGATCTTGGTTAATAAAATTGATAATTGGTTGTGTGACAGAAAGCAAAAGTGCTTCTGCCGTTTTCCCTCTTTCAATGGGAGCAACAGGGTATTTTAAAATACTTGGATTACTTTCAAATACATTAAGACGAGTTTTGATGCCATTTGCGTAAATAATGTCACTTGGAGTCCGGTTAATAAACGGATTTATAGATAACTTAAATTTTTTAATATATTCCAAGGTTAAATAGTGTTTATCAGGAATACGCATTGGGCCAGCATTAAGATATAACCTATCACTAAAGGGAGCACGCAAAGTGTAAACACGTCCTCCAACTCTATCATTCGCTTCCAAAATGGTGACTATATGGCCGGTTTCCTTTAATAAAGATGCCGCGACGAGTCCAGCCAAGCCTGCACCGATAATGATAATATGTTTAGGATGTTGTGATGTTTTAAGACCATTTCTAATGATGTTGAGCATTTGTTTATTCGTTAATTGAGAATTCATGTTATGAGGCATCCTCCCTTGCTTTTCAATAAAATGGCTTAATGCATTATATTCAGAGAAAAGGATACCTATGTGAAATATTCCTGAAATGGTAATATTAAAACGATCCATTACGGATAAAAATTAGAGAGAACGAGAAAAAAATCACCAATGGAAAATATGTAAGATTTCCAAAATGGTCATATGAGGAGAGTAGGCTTGCCTATCTTAAGGGAGAAAATAGCATTGGTTCTTCACTTTTTGAAGGAGAACTTTGGTTATAACATTCATCATGACAAACATGTTAAAGTGTATTCGAATAGTAGAAGAAATTTTCAATGGGCACCAGGTAAAAATGTGATTAGTTTTCAATCGGCTCCTGAAAAAAATGTTTGGTCATCAATCTGAAGATAGGTTGTGATATCCGATGCTCTTTCAGTGAATACCATTCACCATATCGGTTTGTATCAATATTCCATTAAAGGGCGCTTTTCTGAAATAAGGAAAGCGTCTTTCTTTATGAAAAGGGCCATTAAATTGATTAGCACTTTAAAGAAAATTGGGTATGTATGTTAAAGTTTAGAAGAGAATGTGAAGGTTTGTACTTAAAGAAACGGGGCAGCATTCCTGTAATGAATGAAAATGAGGTTTGAACAAAAAAAGAACCTCTTGGTAGAATGAGAGAGTCCTAAAGCTGGCCAGCAAAAAAGGACAATCCCAAATACCAGGAGGT
>NZ_JBKFGJ010000038.1:0-4720 GCF_051233465.1 Neobacillus solisequens
GATAGATTTGATAATATTATATTCTTCAACTTCTTTTGCGAGGGCATCTATCTCTGACTCTAACTTGGATAGGTGCTCTTTATATTGAAGAATGATATTAATATACATACCAAGACTCAGAATATGACTCTGATACAAAGTCTTTTCAAACGGATTTCGGTTTGCGGCAGCTTTGAGTTGAATAGCTTTTTCATTGGCCCATCTGTATGAACGACTTTTACATAATTGAGCGATTTTGTCAGCTATGGTTTCTACACTTGCCTCTAATATATCTTCAGATGAGGGAAACTCTGAAAGAGTTAAGAGTGATACTACTGAATACAAGTCCCCAAAAACTCCTCTATATTCAGGAAAGACCTGGTCCAGAATCGCTTGAAATTGTAGCTTTGTTTGAATCAATACACCAGTGATATCTTCGTGCTGTCTGGTAAGATTCCGAAGGTTTAATAGCTGTACACCACGCTTCTTATACGGCTCTAAATCCTCCTTATAAAACAGCTCGCAGAGATGGTAAGCATCAATCGCATCTGTCTTTACTTTTCGAAGACTTGAACTTTTAGCCTTATAAGAAATTAATGGATTAACAATTATCAATAAATACCCACGGTCCTCCAAGTATTGAACAACAGAGGAATGATAATGGCCTGTTGCTTCTAGAACGATAGGTGGGTTCTTACCTGTTTCTCTTTTTACGACCTCTAGAAACTCTACAAGTAAATCAAGACCTTCAATAGTGCGTGAAACTTTAAAACTCTTTCGATATGGTTTGCCTTTATCTAAAAATGCCTGAATTTGACTTTCACCTTTTGAAACATCCAGACCAACGACTGGATTCATTCTAAATCTCCTCCTAAACTAGTAATTTGCCAGTAACCCCTAATCCTCCATGCAGTATCACAGCTTCGCTTGTTATACGAGACCTAAGTCCCAACCAGCCTCAATCATGTTTCTACAAGTAGGGGGCGAACCGTTTACTTGACGGGGTCGATCCCCACGGGCAGTTACGTTCTACCCTGGCTACTGATATAATAAGACCAAAATAAATAAGGTCAACCAGAAATTTTTAGCATTCTGGCTAACCTTATAATACGAACGGGGCAGTTTAGTTGAAGAGGGAATATCTATATTTAGAACATAATGAGGGTAAATTAACCAAAAGAAATGTAAGAGGTGCTATATTTGAAACAATTTGTTTTGGTGATGATTATTATTTCAATTTTTGTTATTTATCCTTCATATGCAAAGGCAAATACAATGCCTTGTAGTATGGTGTTGGAACCAATTGATAAAAAACTTACAAATGCAAAGGGAGTCGCATTGATTTATAAGGTGCAGTTACGTCCTCCAAGTTTTGCACGAACCAATATAAGTATTCTTGGGGTACACCTTCCAGAACCATCTTCTTTTGGGAATTATGATAGCTATGAAGGCTTTGCTTTTATACCAGACGAGATTAGTTGGCGTTTTAGGCTTTATCCCACTCCTGAACAATATAGCCCTACTTGGGCTGGAAGATGGGATGAAATTACAGCCAAAATGGAAAACGTAGAGGTACAAGTTCGTCTTTCTAATTCGAAGACTAAAAAATTGGGACCAAGTATTTTAAGAAGTAATATCAAATACTGTAAGGAGTTTTAAGCTAAAGGGGTGTGTTAATCCAGGCGGGATTGCTGCCCTTTTTTGTTGAATACCTTATAGAACAAACGGGACAGTTTAGTGTTGATGAACATACAAAGAAAAAAGCACCCTTTTTACAAAGGATGCCTGCACTTAGTTATTTCGTCTGGCTTTAGCCTTTTGCTTTTGAAATCAATGGTCCGCCAATTTGGGGAACGAAAATTACTAAACTTAATGGTCACTAAATCAAATGGCGGGTTATGGGGACCTTCAAATGTCGTTACCTGTAAGGTGACATCAAAGTAATAGCTCCCTTGTTCCAGCTTTTTGATTTGGAGAATTTGTTGGCAATTATACTGTTTCGGTTTGCCAAAATGTTTCTCGATTTCTTTGTCAATTAAGGGGAATAACAAATTCAGTATTAGATCATCACGCAACTGTACATCATTTTTAGTTACGGTTTCAGCTTTTACAGGTGAATAAGAGAAAAGGGTTAAGCAGGCAATAAATATGAAAAGGCTTTTTTTCATATAAATCCTCCATTTCAGTTTTCTCTTATAGTTAACAATTAATGAAATTCTTATTAAGCTCCCTCAGTAAGATCCGATTATCTCTTAAATACTCACTTATTCGCAGGATTTCAAATCACTTAATTTGAATTGAGAGGACATTTGAAGGGCTTTGTTAGACTTTTGGCTACATGGAGGCGTACTTAAACAGAGGATTTACTTATAAATCCAATGATTTCCATATACTGTACGTTGTCTCCACGCTACCCCTGGAGGTTTTCACTCCCATGTCTCAACGGGTCAAATGCCCTTTCATTCCTTCGTTATACCTATCCAAGTGGTAGAGGCCGGTCTTTCTAACGGAATGGGTCAGAGCCCTTTTGCACAATAAATCCGGTACTCGTACTTTCTTTGAAGTCCTGCGAATAAGGCAATATTCAAAAGTTATTTTGCTTAAACTTAATTTTAGGTCAATTTAATATTAGGCAGCTATTGGTGTAACTTGAATTAATTTCTCAGGGCGATAAGATTCATTCTTTCTGGCTATTCCCACTAAAACTCTTGCGAGTTTATGTATTAATTTCATGATGGATTTCATTTTCTTCATCTTTTTCACTTTGACATTGTTAGCGTGCAGTTCTTTAAAATTTGGGTTATTCATCACAAGGCTCATAGTGGCTAAGTATAAGAACCGCCTTAAACGCGGCCTTCCACGTTTAGAGAGGACAATTTGACCTTTCCATTTCCCGGAACTAGACTCTGAAAGATGCAATCCAGCATGACGCAATAATGAATTGCCAAGGGCAAATCCACTCAAATCTCCTGATTCTCCTAGTATTCCTGCAAGAGCGATTTCGCTAATCCCTTTTATGACAAGTAACTTCTTTGCGAAAGGTATGCGTTTGAGAACATCAGTGACTTCCTTTTCTACTCGCTCTAGTTGGGCAGTCGCTAAATCGAACTCTTCAATCAATTGTTCTAGATGTAATTTATAGGCATCCAGTGCTTGTCGCGTTCCGACTGAATGTCTAGCTAATTCGATTAATGCCTGTGCTTTCCTTAACCCAGTCTGCCTTTGCATTTGGGTTTTCCAACCCTCAACAATCTCTGATGCTTTCATTGAACGGAGTTCAAGAGGAGTAGGAAATAGGCGTAAAGTTGCGATTGCCCCTTTACCCTTTACATCTTTGAATACTTGCCTGAGTTCCGGAAAAACAATATCCACCCAACGATTTATTTGATTGATAGCACTAACGAGTCGTTTAACTGTCATGTCACGGTTAGACATTAGGACTCTTAGTTTCTCAAATGCCTCTGAAGCAGGATGAATGAAGGAATAGTAACCATTCTTAACCATATCAGCGATAACAAGAGCATCCTTTTTATCACTTTTTGAACGGCTATTGTCACGGTTTTCCTTATTCTTTTTAACGAGGTGGGGATTAACCGTTACCACTTCAATATCTTGATCATACAGCCATTTTGATAGGTTCACCCAGTAATGCCCTGTGGGTTCCATTCCGATAATAGTAGAAACGAAGCCATTAGAGGTTTTTAGCCGATTAATCCAATGTAGGAATCTAGCAAAACCATCCTCGTTATTTTCAAATGTAAGAGGTTCACCAACTATAATTCCACGGAAATTCACAGCTCTGGCTACATGTAATTCTTGAGCGATATCAACACCTATTACAAGATGTTTTACGGAAATTCTCTCGACTAGTTGATTTTGTTTGTCCTGCATTTTAAACTTCATATAAGGGCTTCCTCCTTAGGGTTTTGGGTTAGAGTGGTGTCTATACTCATATCTTACTGAGGAGCCCTATTTTTTTCAAAGTTGATATTTAGTCCTCTACAGGAATTCTAACGGAGCAGGTTAGTTCAACAAGAAAATGGTAAACGTGCTATTATTTAGTGGTAAAGAACTGCTAATAAGAGTGAGGGGTTCCCAATGGATTGGATAGAAGTAAAAGATACTAAAGATATTAAAAAACTTTTGGACGTATTTGGCGGATTCCACGATAGTTGTTTAAAAGAACTGTACCTGTGGACAGATAGCTATGTTGATGATAATTTATCGATGGGAATGTCACCAGAACTCGATACCAATGTACGAATCCTTTTCCAAAGGCAGTTTCGTGACCCTTCTGCTATTGAGTTGCTTTTTGAGGGTGTGACCCAATTTCACATCGTTCCAAGTCCAATTAATCACGATTCAATTATTTATGATGTCAAACTAGTTTTACAAAAAGGTTTATTTTATTGGGCTGATGACTTTGATTGGAAACCCGAAGACTATACTCTTGGTACAAATAGTTGGATTTCCTCCAAGAGTTTAAAGTGGCGTGATGCTAGTTCGTGGATGGGAAAACAAAATCGATATGGTTTTTTAAATAAAGAATAAGGGATTTCTTATTCAATAAACAGGTGCATTACTGGAACAACGGTAATGCTATTTCTTACTGAAGTAACGGAGCAGCATTCCTGTAATGAATGAAAATGAGGTTTGAACAAAAAAAGAACCTCTTGGTAGAATGAGAGAGTCCTAAAGCTGGCCAGCAAAAAAGGACAATCCCAAATACCAGGAGGTCTTG
>NZ_JBKFGJ010000039.1:0-4138 GCF_051233465.1 Neobacillus solisequens
TTCCAACTACGAACTAATGGAAGGTTATTTGGTATGCATATTTTTAGTATAGCACGAGGTATTTTAAGTTTTTATTGAAAAATATTGACAAACTATTAGCTGGTTTACTTCAATAAGAAGAGCCACCAAAAAGGCAGCTTGTTCTTCAACTCTAGCACCCTATAGTTTAAGTGCATTGTTTCACAAACTCGTTTTTAAAGTTAAATTTGGTACTATCATAATATTAGAAGAATGCGAATTAACTTGACTTTACAAACTGGAATTTATCTCTTTGTAAAGTAATATGATGAATATTCCGTCCCATCATGACCAATCAACTTGTTTTCAGTAGGTGAAAAATCTAATTCCTTTAAAGCCTTTATTCTTTCGCTAGCAATGGGAAGTGCCTTTGTTGCTATCATATTACATTCAAACAATGTATAAGTTTTATCAATAATCAATTTTAAAATATCTATTATATTGGCTTTTGTTTCATAATCACTTCTCAAATCTAAACGGAGAAGACCGCAATTATTAAAATAATCTTTAGACTCTCTATGAAATAATTCTATTGTTCCAATTACAGGATTATCTTTTTTATCTATAATAGACCATCTTACAAAACCTTTTCGGTCATACTCAAATTTCCAATACTCAAGAGCCTGCTTCATTCTTTCACGTGTATTATAGTAAAAATCATCTCCACCACAATTATCGCTATTAAATAAAGGAACAGCTTTTTTATCAGAATATACTTTTAACAAGTCATCACAATCTTCTATAGAAATAAATCTTAAATTGAATCGTTTATTTTCAAATTCGGGACAAGTTACATATACACTATCCATATTAATTCTCCTCAAATACTATTTATCAATTATTAAAAAGGGCGGTAATCCTTCATGAATCAACGCCCCCGTTAACTTATGAACGTTTTTTCACAAAGGTATATTTCATAGCCTATTTTTCAAACTTCTTTGTATTAGCATTCCAAGTTCTATTTCCAACCCATAGTCCTAATAAACTCCAACCAACCAAATATATTAAATAAATTGTAACTATCCATTGGATAGGAAATATTATTTTATTAACAACAAACACTTGAAATGTTGGTAATATTAATGAGAAAACTACATACATGAGTAATGTGTTTAATACATATCTTTTTTTACCTTTGGATTTTATTCGATTCCATCTTTCTTTCTGTTTAGTAATTTTACTCACTTGAAACACAACTCCTCATTTTCTCACCTATACTTTTACATTTCCTTAAAATAATTCTACATAATTTGTCGGTTCCCCTTCTACCGCTAACCTGCTCAACAAGAAAAAGACCGCCGCAGCGATCTTCCTCTTTAACTCTTGCTACTCGTTTACATTTATTCACAAACTTCTTTTAATAGCAATTTCCCCAAAAAATATGTAGTCCAATAGTGTAGTGAGCTCACTATAGCAATTATTAAAAGTGCTTCAGTTATTAAAAAAGAAGGGGGAATCATTGACCTAAATAAATAACTGAAAAGGTAAATTAAAAAAATTGATACAGTTACTATTAACATAAATCTGATTTTATTAGAGCTAAACCAAAAATTACTTACATAAGTAACAATACTTAAAATTAATGCTAAACCCACTAAAAAAAATAAGCTATCTATATAATCTTGTATTGCAGGAAAATAATCGTCACGAATAGGTAAATTAGAGGTACAAACAATAATTGCTAAAGCAAAAGAGAAAAAATGCCAACTTCCAAATATAACACGATTCATTGCAGTAACCCCTTTCTGATTTAATTCCATAATACCTTATATCACCAATTTTTCCATATATTTATTTTGATATTTTGGTAAATATCCTTCCTAGTTTAACAACAATAAGAATAGCCTCCACTGCTCCATCTTTGAACTCAAGCATTTTTTCAATTCTCTTCCTCCTAACCCTTGTTCAATCCTTTTTATATCAACTTCTTCTACCCAATCGTAGTATTTTCTCATAAAGTAGCCGTATTCGATCTGCTTCACGGGCTATAATTTCGCACCCTCGGTCGTCGTAGACAAAGAAAAGAATTATCTTCAAGTTTTTGATCCCCCGCTACCCCCTTCATTGTTTTTGCCCAATAAATTTCCCTGATAAATAAGCCAGAGGCACTAATGGTCAAAAAATAACAAGTATCCCCCCAACAATATAAAAGCCAACAATTATTATTAAAAACACAAATATTTCAGTGATTTTTAGTGTAATCCCCCCTTTTTCAAAAGTATAGGAAAACAAAGTACGTTTTCTTTTGGTTATATTTTTTCTCTTACTCATTGTTTTTCCTATAAAGAAAGCAACTATTAAACTAATAAACGGTAACGCCATCCCTAAAAGCAGAGCAAAGTATTCAAAATACGCAATTGAAATATCATTCATAACTATTCCTCCTTTCATTTATTTT
This sequence comes from Neobacillus solisequens, assembly GCF_051233465.1. Classification (NCBI taxonomy): domain Bacteria; kingdom Bacillati; phylum Bacillota; class Bacilli; order Caryophanales; family Bacillaceae; genus Neobacillus; species Neobacillus solisequens. Next base: position 2,417 of record NZ_JBKFGJ010000039.1, read on the forward strand.
TTTCCTTTTCTTAAGAAGCAAGTTCATCTAACTATACGAAAATAAATAAATTTAGGATAAAAATAAGAGCATGAATACGATTAAACGGACTCATGCTCAGAAAAATTTCCCTGCTCCGATGGTGGAACAAGCTTATTTTCAGAACTATCTAATGTTTTTCTTTAATAGATCTATTACATAAAATATTTGAGCAATTATAAAAGAGCACAAAATAATTAAAACAAACCCTATAGTAAATTCAAATTCTATAAATCCCCCAATGATTAGGGGTAGTATGAATAATAAAACGGTACATATTAAAATTGAAAGTAAAAAAATACTAACATAACGCCCCATTTTATATCGCTCACCTAAATTCATAAGATGTTAAGTACTTCAAAAAATGCACATTAAATCCTTCCTTAATTTAAAAAATTCACAAATATTTCACTTTAATGGACCTGCTTCGTTATTTCAACAAGAAAAAGGAGCCATTTAATAACAGCTTCATCTTAAACTCAAGCTCCCGTTTGTTTAAGTACAGTATTTCACAATATCTATAGAACAAACAATATTAAAATGCCATTTTTAGTTTAGAACTAAAGGAAGGTATCTGCAAATTGTTCTTCTGAAATTACTTTTAATCCATTTCTTTTTAGTAAAGCAGAAGTGACTCCCATCCCCATAATTTTTCTCCCGGTAAATTCACCGTTATATATGGTTGAACTGCCGCAAGATGGGCTATTTTCCTTTAGAACCACCAAAGTCGCATTTAATTCAATAGCTTGTTCTAGCGTAGAATATGCTCCTTTTATGTAAAGTTGGGTAACATCTTTACCTGATTTATCAACTACTTTAGCGTTTCCATACAGAACATCTTCTCCGTTTCCACCAATTATCTCAGCTGGTTCTCTTGGCGTTGAAAACCCACCAAGTAATTCAGGACATATTGTAATAGCTTTATTTTCTTCTACCAATTTACTTATTTTATCATTTAAACAATTTGTCCCATTATATCTCACATCTAACCCTGCTAAGCAGGAACTCACCAATATCATTTACTAACCCCTTTCTGCTAAGTCCACTTTTACCAAATATTTTCTTGTTCAACTCCTGCCAGTTTGTTGAATAAGAAAGGGGATCACCGAAGCGTCCCCATCTTTAACTCTTGCCCCCATTTGTTGAGTTGCATTTTAACTGTTGTTACTACCTGTTATATCATTACTGGACTTTTCAAAGCATAGATTAACTGTCCTTTCCTTTGAACGAGTACGATGCATTGTATTCGCGGGAATTGTAAAAATTTCACCTGGTTTCAAAGACACTGTTTCATCGTTTTCAAAGTCAATGAAAAGTTCACCTTCCAATACATAGAATAATTCATCACAATTTTCGTGTTTATGCCAGTGGAATTCTCCGTTTATAACAGCTATTCGAAGAGCGTGGTCATTAACTTCACTCACAATAAAATTTGTATATTCGTTTTGATTTTCTATTAATTTGTGTAAGTTTAACACTTCTAATTGTCCTTTTTTCAGCATACTCTTTCTCCTTTGCAATACTTTATCAAAAGAGTTAGTTCGACAAAAGAGTGGAATAACCTTTTTTTCTTCAACTAACCTGGCCGTTTGTTGAATAAGAAAAAGACCGCCGCAGCGATCATCACCGGAAACCAATATATAACTCAAGCACCAGTTACTTTAATAAGCATTAGTTATTTCTTTTTCTTTTCAAAAAAGGATT
>NZ_JBKFGJ010000040.1:0-1563 GCF_051233465.1 Neobacillus solisequens
TAGGTTAAGTTAGAAAGGGCGCACGGTGGATGCCTTGGCACTAGGAGCCGATGAAGGACGGGACTAACACCGATATGCTTCGGGGAGCTGTAAGTAAGCTTTGATCCGGAGATTTCCGAATGGGGAAACCCACTGCTCGTAATGGAGTAGTATCTTTACCTGAATACATAGGGTACTGAAGGCAGACCCGGGGAACTGAAACATCTAAGTACCCGGAGGAAGAGAAAGCAAACGCGATTCCCTTAGTAGCGGCGAGCGAAACGGGAACAGCCCAAACCGAAAGGCTTGCCTTTCGGGGTTGTAGGACACTCAACATGGAGTTACAAAGGAACGGGGTAAATGAAGCGATCTGGAAAGGTCCGCGATAAAAGGTAAAAGCCCTGTAGTTGAAACTTCGTTCCCTCCTGAGTGGATCCTGAGTACGGCCGGACACGTGAAATCCGGTCGGAAGCAGGGAGGACCATCTCCCAAGGCTAAATACTCCCTAGTGACCGATAGTGAACCAGTACCGTGAGGGAAAGGTGAAAAGCACCCCGGAAGGGGAGTGAAAGAGATCCTGAAACCGTGTGCCTACAAGTAGTCAAAGCCCGTTTATGGGTAATGGCGTGCCTTTTGTAGAATGAACCGGCGAGTTACGATTACATGCAAGGTTAAGTTGAAGAGACGGAGCCGCAGCGAAAGCGAGTCTGAATAGGGCGAATGAGTATGTGGTCGTAGACCCGAAACCAGGTGATCTACCCATGTCCAGGGTGAAGTCCAGGTAACACTGGATGGAGGCCCGAACCGACGCACGTTGAAAAGTGCGCGGATGAGGTGTGGGTAGCGGAGAAATTCCAATCGAACTTGGAGATAGCTGGTTCTCTCCGAAATAGCTTTAGGGCTAGCCTCACGAAGTAAGAGTCTTGGAGGTAGAGCACTGTTTGGACTAGGGGCCCTCATCGGGTTACCGAATTCAGACAAACTCCGAATGCCAATGACTTATCCGTGGGAGTCAGACTGCGAGTGATAAGATCCGTAGTCAAAAGGGAAACAGCCCAGACCACCAGCTAAGGTCCCAAAGTATACGTTAAGTGGAAAAGGATGTGGAGTTGCTTAGACAACCAGGATGTTGGCTTAGAAGCAGCCACCATTTAAAGAGTGCGTAATAGCTCACTGGTCGAGTGACTCTGCGCCGAAAATGTACCGGGGCTAAACGTATCACCGAAGCTGTGGGTGGACACCGTATGGTGTCCGCGGTAGGAGAGCGTTCTAAGGGCGTTGAAGCAAGACCGGAAGGACTTGTGGAGCGCTTAGAAGTGAGAATGCCGGTATGAGTAGCGAAAGACGGGTGAGAATCCCGTCCACCGTATGCCTAAGGTTTCCTGAGGAAGGCTCGTCCGCTCAGGGTTAGTCGGGACCTAAGCCGAGGCCGAAAGGCGTAGGCGATGGACAACAGGTTGATATTCCTGTACCACCTCTTTATCGTTTGAGTGATGGGGGGACGCAGGAGGATAGGGTAAGCGCACTGCTGGTTATGTGCGTGTAAGCAGTTAGGCTGAGAAGTAGGAAAATCCGCTTCTCGCA
>NZ_JBKFGJ010000042.1:0-1689 GCF_051233465.1 Neobacillus solisequens
CTCCTGGTATTTGGGATTGTCCTTTTTTGCTGGCCAGCTTTAGGACTCTCTCATTCTACCAAGAGGTTCTTTTTTTGTTCAAACCTCATTTTCATTCATTACAGGAATGCTGCCCCGTTACTTGAATAAGAAAAATATTTTACTCTTTCTTAATGTAAAGCACCCCGTTTTAAGTGCATTTATTCACAATGTTCGCTGTCTATACAAAGAAGAAGCTTGCTGACTCTTACAAGTTAGTGACTAATAGCAATTTTGCTTAAAATTTCTAATTGTTGTAAAATAGTGTAAATTAATTTTATTTTACGGAGGGTAATGAAAGTGAAAATTTTGTATGATGAAACATACACTTCAAATGAAGGAAGGCGAGCAAGTAGGAATATTTGGTATGGAGATGCTGATATAACAGTTGATGGTGAGCATGGAAAAATCATTAATCTTAATGAAGATTTTATGGATAATTTATGCGAAATAATAAAAAATGATTTATCTAAAAATGCATCAAATAAGCCTACTGAAACTAACTGGTATATTTATGGAAGTGGTGTGACTCTGGAAACTATTGGAGACAATAACCTTCCGACAATTATGGTTCGTGAGAAATCTGACGAGTTTATAACTAATTTTAATATCAGTGACCACGATTTTGCTGTAAATATTGATGCTATTCTGCTGTTTAAGGCTGAATTTGAAAAACGTTTAGCTAGTAATTGAGGAGTAATATCAATATAAGCATTTTCAAACTATTTGAGGGGATGAATTCATAATGAAATCATTCTCCTTCTCATGTGATGGGAGTCTTTTTGTGTGGAGGAAAAGGACATTTAGAAATACAGATTGTGAATAATTACACTTAAATTAACCTGCCCGTTAGTGAAAAAGCGTCTGCTCTATTTGAACAATCGCACCCGTTAGCGTGTGTATATTCGTGAGTACATTATTTCACATTTTATTTTCAGAATGGTGCAATTCATCTTAACTATAGGTGCCCTTTACCGTAATTTCAAGTGTATCGCCGTCAAGTTCTAACTCTAGATGTTTATCGCAATTTAAAAATTCATCGCATGTAATTAATAACTTATTCTTAGACCAACCATGAAATATAATCGTGTCCATTTTAATTGGACTTTCCACTGGTTTCGTATCTTTTATTGATGATTCAATTTTTTCAATGCCATAATAATCCGCTATTAAGAAATCCCCTGATGGTGTTACTGTTAAACATTGATATTGTGGCTTAGATTCATATTCCGTTAATTCACCGCTATCACAATCAAGTTGAAATAAATAATCGGAAGTAAGGACAAGAACTGTTTTATATTTCGTTGATACTGCAATACCCCGTGGTGAACCTCTAAACTCACCACACCATTCATTAAAATCTTCGTCTTCAAATTTTACCCAAGTCCAATTGGGAGAATTCCATGAACTTTTTATGTCATAAATTCTCTCCTGGTACTGTCCCGAAAAAGGTTGATTAATTATTTCTGCTTTAGCTATCACTTGTTTTGTCCTCCAAAAAAGGTGGTATCTCATAGATATTCAATATAGTAATACCAAATCCTTCTTCAAGTAACCTGCCCCGTTCGTATTATAAGGTTAGCCAGAATGCTAAAAATTTCTGGTTGACCTTATTTATTTTGGTCTTATTATATCAGTAGCCAGGGTAGAACGTAACTGCCCGTGGGGATC
>NZ_JBKFGJ010000043.1:0-949 GCF_051233465.1 Neobacillus solisequens
GGTTGCCCACGTGTTACTCACCCGTCCGCCGCTAACCACCGAAGTGGTTCGCTCGACTTGCATGTATTAGGCACGCCGCCAGCGTTCGTCCTGAGCCAGGATCAAACTCTCCAAAAAGATTGATTAGCTCATAAAATAAAACGTTGGCTTCATTTCTAACGAAATGAATATTATTGTTTGTTGACGTTCTTGTTTGTTTAGTTTTCAAAGATCAATCTTTATCGCTCTCAAAGGCGACTTTTACATATTAACAATTAAAAAAGACAATGTCAATATATTTATAAAAATAAATGGTGGAGCCTAGCGGGATCGAACCGCTGACCTCCTGCGTGCAAAGCAGGCGCTCTCCCAGCTGAGCTAAGGCCCCAAACTATAAGTGGTCGGGAAAACAGGATTCGAACCTGCGACCCCTTGGTCCCAAACCAAGTGCTCTACCAAGCTGAGCTATTTCCCGATAAATATGGCGCGCCCGAAAGGAGTCGAACCCATAACCTTTTGATCCGTAGTCAAACGCTCTATCCAATTGAGCTACGGGCGCATATTTTAAATGGTGCCGAGGACCGGAATCGAACCGGTACGGTAGTCACCTACCGCAGGATTTTAAGTCCTGTGCGTCTGCCAGTTCCGCCACCCCGGCACTATTGGAGCGGAAGACGGGATTCGAACCCGCGACCCCCACCTTGGCAAGGTGGTGTTCTACCACTGAACTACTTCCGCATACTACTATTAATTTAAATGGTGCGGGTGAAGGGAGTCGAACCCCCACGCCTTGCGGCGCCAGATCCTAAGTCTGGTGCGTCTGCCAATTCCGCCACACCCGCATATTTAAATGGTGAGCCATGAAGGACTCGAACCTTCGACCCTCTGATTAAAAGTCAGATGCTCTACCAACTGAGCTAATGGCTCTTAAGTGGTGCCGGCTAGAGGACTTGAACCCCCAACCTACTGA
>NZ_JBKFGJ010000044.1:0-881 GCF_051233465.1 Neobacillus solisequens
ACTACTTGTTTACAAAAATCTACATCCCCAATATTTTTCTCCAAAAAATCACCCCTTGTTATTAACTTTTCTACTTATATCTATCCTAATCCAAATATTACCTTATCCAACTAACCTGCACCTTAGTTCAACTAGAAAAAAGACCGCCGCAACGATCTTCATCTATAACTATTGCCCCCGTTAGCTGAATAAGGTTTCTATTATCCCTGTCGTAATATTTTTTGAAATATTATTGGTTGATGTCTTTTAAAACTCATTATCAATTCTTTTCCAAAGATAGTTATGGTTTGTTCCCAAGGATGCCCTAACAATCCCCATTCGAAATTCTGATTAATAAAAAAGTAATAATCACCATTTGGAAAAATAGGTACAGTCCATTCATCAAATTCATCTCTTGGAAACTCTAATCTGGAGTCTATCCAATAACCTGGATGTTGCCAATCTAATGCATACATATATTCATTTGTTCGTGTGAGTTCTTGAAAGACGAGCAACGATTTTTCCTCTAGGTCATTATAAATCTCATCATACTTTTGAGAATCTACTGACCCATTTAATAACATTGAAACATCATATGTGATAAATGGACTTGACACTACAAAGGATGGAAAGTGTGAAATACTTGGTACAAACTTAAATTCCTCATAAATCCTATCCCATACCTCTTTATTCTCTAATTTAGATAATTCAATCCAATTATCCATTTGAAGTACCACCTTTACAACACTTTAATTGCAATTATTATATCATTTCTTGTTGAGATAACCTGCCCGTTCGTATTATAAGGTTAGCCAGAATGCTAAAAATTTCTGGTTGACCTTATTTATTTTGGTCTTATTATATCAGTAGCCAGGGTAGAACGTAACTGCCCGTGGGGATCG
>NZ_JBKFGJ010000045.1:0-807 GCF_051233465.1 Neobacillus solisequens
TGATGCTTACCATCTCTGCGAGCTGTTTTATAAGGAGGATCTAGAGCCGTATAAAAAGCGAGGAGTTCAACTATTAAACCTTCGGAATCTTACAAGACAACACGAGAATATTACTGGAGTGTTGATCCAAACAAAGCTACAATTTCAAGCAATTCTGGACCAGGTCTTTCCCGAATACAGAGGAGTTTTTGGGGATTTATATTCTGTGGTGTCACTTTTAACTCTTTCAGAGTTCTCCTCTACCGAGGATATTATAAGGGAAAGTGAAGAAACAATTACAGATAAAATATTTGAACTGTGTAAAAGTCGGTCAAAAAGATGGGCAAAAGAAAAAGCTATACAACTCAAAGCGGCGGCAGCTCGGAACCCTTTTGAAAAAACAGTGTATCAGAGTCATATACTAAGCCTAGGAATGTATATAAACATCATTCTTCAATACAAAGAGCACCTATCCACGTTAGAGTCAGAGATAGATGCCCTCGCTAAAGAAGTTGAAGAATATAATATCATCAAATCTATCCCTGGTATCGGAGAAAAGATCGCTGCAACGATCATTTCTGAAATTGGAGAGATAGATCGATTTACTGACCCTAAAAAGCTGGTAGCTTTCGCTGGGGTTGACCCAAGTGTATTTGAATCAGGTAAGTTTACAGCCACCAAAAACCGAATTACAAAAAGAGGTTCCAGCAGGCTTCGTCACGCCTTATATATGGCTGTTCGTTGTGCTATTCGTGACTGTCGAAAGAGCAAAACAAGTGATGAAATCATTCCTCGTAATAAGAAATTACGAGAATTCTATGATAAGAA
>NZ_JBKFGJ010000046.1:0-793 GCF_051233465.1 Neobacillus solisequens
TGAATCTAGCTCATATTCTTAAAGAGAATCATATAAAGTTTGTCGCTGTGAATCCTCTACATGTAAAGAAAAGTAAAGAACTCGACGACAATTCACCAACAAAAAACGATGTGAAAGACGCTAAAGTCATCGCACAGCTGGTCAAGGATGGGAGATACGCCGAACCAACGATTCCACAAGGTGTTTATGCAGAACTCCGTGTGGCGAAAAAAATACGTGATCTCTTAACTGATGACCTTCAAACAGTGCAAGGCCAGATTCACAACTGGCTAGATCGGTATTTTCCTGAGTTTTTAACCGTCTTTAAGAGTTGGGAAGGAAAGGCAGCCTTGCAATTTCTAAAGCTAGGAGCCTTACCACATGAACTGATTCATTTAACTGATCAGTACTTATTGGATCATTTACGAAAAGCAGTTAGTCGGAGTGTAGGACTAAACAAAATAATAGAGCTAAAACAAGCAGCAAAAGAGTCCATCGGACTTCGGCAAGGTGCTGGTATGGCTAAATTAGAACTGGCCACACTGCTTGATAAGTATGACTTGATACAAGAGAAGTTCGTAGAACTAGATAAGAAGATAGATAACCTAATTGAACATATCCCTGGTGTTCAACAAATGTTAGCTATTAAGGGAGTAGGGAGAGATACGGTTGCCGGCTTCTTTGCGGAAGTGGGAAATCTTCAAGATTATTCTCACCCTAGACAAATCATAAAGCTAGCTGGATTGAGCCTAAAGGAAAACACTTCAGGAAAGCATAAAGGGCAAACGAAAATCACCAAACGAGGTAGGAAGAA
>NZ_JBKFGJ010000047.1:0-712 GCF_051233465.1 Neobacillus solisequens
AGTTGGGCACTCTAAGGTGACTGCCGGTGACAAACCGGAGGAAGGTGGGGATGACGTCAAATCATCATGCCCCTTATGACCTGGGCTACACACGTGCTACAATGGATGGTACAAAGGGCTGCAAAACCGCGAGGTTAAGCCAATCCCATAAAACCATTCTCAGTTCGGATTGTAGGCTGCAACTCGCCTACATGAAGCTGGAATCGCTAGTAATCGCGGATCAGCATGCCGCGGTGAATACGTTCCCGGGCCTTGTACACACCGCCCGTCACACCACGAGAGTTTGTAACACCCGAAGTCGGTGGGGTAACCGTAAGGAGCCAGCCGCCTAAGGTGGGACAGATGATTGGGGTGAAGTCGTAACAAGGTAGCCGTATCGGAAGGTGCGGCTGGATCACCTCCTTTCTAAGGATATAAGCTGGACATGAGAGCCAGACAAAATGTTGATTGTTTCTTGTTTGTTTAGTTTTGAGAGTTCAATCTCTCAGAACTTTCGTTCTTTGAAAACTAGATAATCGTATGAAGAAACCAAGTAAAAACCGAGAATCGCCATTTTAGTTTTTCTCTCTAATTTTTTAGAGAAACAAACCTTTTAGGTTAAGTTAGAAAGGGCGCACGGTGGATGCCTTGGCACTAGGAGCCGATGAAGGACGGGACTAACACCGATATGCTTCGGGGAGCTGTAAGTAAGCTTTGATCCGGAGATTTCCGA
>NZ_JBKFGJ010000048.1:0-688 GCF_051233465.1 Neobacillus solisequens
AATAGAATTAAAGGAATTTAATGTGGCTCACTATAAGTCAGAATCTAAAGGTTGGTATGCTATCCAATCCAAGTTTCAGGTTAATAATTTGTGATTACTTATTCAACAAACGGGTGCTTTAGTCAAACATGGTGGGTGGCTGCGACAATCTTTTTCTGTTTAGGAATAGTTCAGTTGTAATGGGAAGGAATAGCCCTTAATAAACTAGAAATAGAAATGTTGAGTTTATGAGGAGGACAGGTATGAATAGAAAATGGGGAATTTTATTTGGAACTGTATTAATTATTTTAGCTACTTACTCTGTAATCTTTCATAATAATAATGTCTCTAAATATGGTTTGTTTTTTATCGGCTGTATAAATACTGTTATAGGCGTAAAGCAACTAAAACAAAAAGACCAGAAAAATGGACCACCATCCATATTTATTGGAATATCAAGTATTGTACTATCCGTTTTATCGTAGTGAATGTTATAAACCTGCTTATTTCACTACTTGGAGTTTGTGAAAAATTATAATTAAATAAGGGTGCGATTGTTCAATTAAGGCAATCGTTTTTTCACTAACGGGGCAGGTTAGTTGGATAAGGTAATATTTGGATTAGGATAGATATAAGTAGAAAAGTTAATAACAAGGGGTGATTTTTTGGAGAAAAATATTGGGGATGTAGATTTTTGTAAACAAGTAGT
>NZ_JBKFGJ010000049.1:0-652 GCF_051233465.1 Neobacillus solisequens
TTATGGGTACCGTCGAATCACGAAAGAGTTAGAAAAAAGAGGTTTCCGTCATGACCCAAAGACCATTAATGGTCTGATGAATGATATGGGTTTAAAATGTATGGTACGTATGAAGAAGTTCAAATCTTATAAAGGAAATGTTGGAAAAACAGCTCCCAACCTATTAAATTGCGATTTCACTGCCGAAAAAATGAATGAAAAATGGGTTACCGACGTCACAGAATTCCACCTGTTCGGTGAGAAGCGTTACCTCTCTCCTGTACTAGATTTGTGTAATGGGGAAATCATTGCTTATAGTGTAATGAAACGCCCTGTATATAAATTAGTAAATGACATGTTAGACCAAGCGATTGAACGTCTTCAGCCAGGGGACCATGTGATACTTCATTCAGATCAAGGTTGGCATTATCAAATGAGACAATATCAAAAAACACTAGAACAGCACCAGATTACACAGAGTATGTCTCGAAAAGGTAACTGTTTGGATAATGCCGTCATGGAAAATTTCTTTGGCTTATTAAAGTCCGAACTCCTTTATCTACAGGAATTTGATAGTATAGAGCATTTTGAGCGGGAATTAGCTGATTATATTCACTATTACAACCACAAACGAATGAAGGCGAAATTAAAAGACCTAAGTCCAGTCGAATAC
>NZ_JBKFGJ010000050.1:0-562 GCF_051233465.1 Neobacillus solisequens
GAAACCATACAAAAGAAATGCTTTGTAAAAGAAGAATAAGATAAATTGGGAATAATAAACTCTATCATCAATTGAAAAAAAGAACTTCGAATAAGAAAAACATAGGGAGATTTTAGTCTTCCTATGTTTTCATTCATATTATTTATCTGTTTGTTTTTGCTTCTTTTTCAAATACTCCGCACGCATTTTTTCAAGTTGCTGCTTTTTATCAAATTTGGCAGGCGTCTGTTTTTCATGAAACTTTGTCACAGCTACCTGACCTTTGGAATCCAATTGATATTTTCCCACTTTGTTCACCTACTTTTCCTGTCTTTAAAGAGAATCAATTCAACAAATATAATATACCTTATTTTACTGAAGTAAATGCTAATAATCATTACGTTTTCGATGATTTCAAATTCAGGTTCTGAGGGGAAATATTGTTTTTTTTGCAAAGTCCTTTTACTACTTGTTTACAAAAATCTACATCCCCAATATTTTTCTCCAAAAAATCACCCCTTGTTATTAACTTTTCTACTTATATCTATCCTAATCCAAATATTACCTTATCCAACTAACCTGC
>NZ_JBKFGJ010000051.1:0-546 GCF_051233465.1 Neobacillus solisequens
GACCTTTATGTTCATGAAAAATTTCTCTAATAGCTTCTTTTAATTTTTCATTCTTATCAGCCTGATCTAACCGTGTTTCCCACCAATAATACGTAGCACGTGGAATGTCAGCGACTTCAACTAAATCCACGACCTTATACTGTTTCTTTAGTTCAAAAATTACTTGCGCTTTAATTTTGTTTGTAATTTTTCCTGCATTTGAACTAAAGCATTCAACTTTTTTAAGTAGGCATTCTCCATTTCTAAACGTTCAATTTTCGCTTGTAATGCTTCTACTGTTCCTTCAGCTGGGGATGGTTTTATTGATTTATTTTTTTTAGATTCGTTTTTCATGGATGGACGCCCCTTTTTCTTCTGTTCTAGGGCACTAATTCCACCTTGCTCAAATTTACTTCGCCAATTACGAATCAACCCAGGGGATGAAATATTGAATATCGCCGCTGCATCGTAAGATGATGTACCCGTTTCGTTCATATAATTTAGTACACCAATTTTATACTCAAGGGAATAGTTTGTATAGTTTTTTTGGAAAGCTTCAATCCCTTG
>NZ_JBKFGJ010000052.1:0-536 GCF_051233465.1 Neobacillus solisequens
TCGGAAATCTCCGGATCAAAGCTTACTTACAGCTCCCCGAAGCATATCGGTGTTAGTCCCGTCCTTCATCGGCTCCTAGTGCCAAGGCATCCACCGTGCGCCCTTTCTAACTTAACCTACGACAAATGATCAGCGTCGAATCTCTTCGTCAGCTTCGCTCGTTCAGATCCTCACATGCCATAGCACGCTCCGGTCTTCACTCCCTTGCTTCCTCGACCTTCTCGCTGCTGATTTGTCTTACGTTCTCTTACTAAAAAGAGAGAAAAACTAAAATGGCGATTCTCGGTTTTTACTTGGTTTCTTCATACGATTATCTAGTTTTCAAAGAACGAATAAAAAAAGCTTTGAGAGATTGACCTCTCAAAACTAAACAAACAGAAAACGTCAACTAATGTCTGGCTCTCATGTCCAGCATAAATCCTTAGAAAGGAGGTGATCCAGCCGCACCTTCCGATACGGCTACCTTGTTACGACTTCACCCCAATCATCTGTCCCACCTTAGGCGGCTGGCTCCTTACGGTTACCCCACCGACTTC
>NZ_JBKFGJ010000053.1:0-525 GCF_051233465.1 Neobacillus solisequens
TTCAAGAAGGCATTAGGTTAAAAGGAGGAATATTTCTGAAAAAGTTTCGTGGGAAAAAGAGGTATTTTCGTAATATATGGCGGCAAGTAAATAATATTAATTTGGAACTTGATAATGAGTCCTGGTTTGAGTTCTATCATATACACCTTGACTGGGAGGGTGTTGGAAATGGAAGTGTTCATATAAGAAGAGAGCATATAAAAGCATATTTAGCTTTATATAAAAGGGTATTAAATGAGCTAAATATGTTTGAAAAACCTTTTCAATCGTGGATTCTATTGGATGAAGGAGATTCAGGTCAAGATGCAGTATATATTCATACTCCAAACCCAAACAGAGATAATTTCCCTCTAAAGGTGGAAGAATTAAACTGGAATTGTAACATCCCCACATTCTTCAGTGATTTAATAGAATTAAAGGAATTTAATGTGGCTCACTATAAGTCAGAATCTAAAGGTTGGTATGCTATCCAATCCAAGTTTCAGGTTAATAATTTGTGATTACTTATTCAACAAACGGGTGCTT
>NZ_JBKFGJ010000054.1:0-506 GCF_051233465.1 Neobacillus solisequens
AAAGCTTACTTACAGCTCCCCGAAGCATATCGGTGTTAGTCCCGTCCTTCATCGGCTCCTAGTGCCAAGGCATCCACCGTGCGCCCTTTCTAACTTAACCTAAAAGGTTTGTTTCTCTATAAAAATAGAGAGAAAAACTAAAATGGCGATTCTCGGTTTTTACTTGGTTTCTTCTATACGATTATCTAGTTTTCAAAGAACGATGGTGGAGCCTAGCGGGATCGAACCGCTGACCTCCTGCGTGCAAAGCAGGCGCTCTCCCAGCTGAGCTAAGGCCCCGTTATGATGGAATGGTGGGCCTAAATGGACTCGAACCATCGACCTCACGCTTATCAGGCGTGCGCTCTAACCAGCTGAGCTATAGGCCCATCATAATGAATATATAAATGAGAGATTGAACTCTCAAAACTAAACAAACAAGAAACAATCAACATTTTGTCTGGCTCTCATGTCCAGCTTATATCCTTAGAAAGGAGGTGATCCAGCCGCACCTTCCGATACGGCTA